>NC_006833.1:900000-1080084 GCF_000008385.1 Wolbachia endosymbiont strain TRS of Brugia malayi | reverse complement strand
CTGCATGCCATTGATTTTCTACTGTAATTTGTGTGTATAAGTAGAATGTTTAGAGTGTTAGTAATCTTCTCTTATGGAAAAGGGTTTTGTATTGTAGGCTATTGCATAGTTGTGTATATGCCAGTGAAGAAACTGTTAATTAATTGTTAGTATCTGGTATCAACAAGTAATTCACAAATTAGTTTGACATTATTCACATGCTTATTAAACATTTGACAACAGTTTTCTTGATAAATCTGATCTAAGAACGTTTTGGCTATTACAGGAAGCAGACTGAGTAAAAAAAGAACTTTGATAGAAAAAATAGCATATGGGGCTTTCCTATTTTTTTTCAAAAGGGTCCGCATGTTAAAGAAGTGTGCAACCGAAGCGTTGATGAAAGATCTACCGGACCTTAGTATATTTAATGGCCTGCTGAAGTTCCACGATTGCAATATAATTGACATAATGACTCCACGTACGGAAATATGCGCAGTAGACATCGAGTCAAGCAGACATGAGATAATAAAAAAGGTAAAAGGTACTTGCCTCACCAAAATATTAATCTATAAGAATAATTTTGATAACGTAATAGGTTTTTTTTATATAAAGGACGTTCTCTTTAGTGAGAATAAGAATTTTAATCTAAGGAGCCTCATACAAAACGTGATATTCGTTCCACCATCAATGAAGACTACTAGTCTTTTTATTAGGATGAGATCCTCTAAGTCATACTTAGCTGTTGTATTGGATGAATATGGTGGAACTGACGGTTTAATTTCAATGACTGACCTTATGGAGGAATTAATACCAAATATTAGTAGTGAAAACGAGCCTTTTGAACATGTCATTGTTAAATTATCCCAAAATAAATATGAAGTATCAGCAAGGGCTCCTGTAAAGGATATAGAAGAAAATTTGAAAATAGAATTACGTGATCCTGAAGAAGATTATGCTACACTTGGTGGCCTAATTCTTTCGATCGCTGGTAGAGTGCCTTCTGTAGATGAAATCATTGAATACAAAAGTGGCGTGAAGTTTGTCATAAAAGACGCAAATGAGCGCTATATCAACAAGGTAATATTGGACTTGAGTGATTACGAGAGCTAGATCAATATTTCCTGCAAGGGATATAATGTTAGGGTAGATTCTAGATGTAATATGCTCTGGCTTGGATCTTAAGGTGAACCCTTCTGCAAGCCATATAGCTTTGCCTAGCTATATTTAGGTAGCTGGGAAAGCCCATTTTACAGGCCTTAAGAACCCTTATATGGGGATGTTTTAGACCTAAAATTTATCCTTAATCTTTATTTAAGTGACAAAAGCACATTATTAAACTAGGTGTGTTATGTTTAATTTTTCTTATATAGACACTCCATGTCTTTATAAATTTTTATCTACGTTAGCTGAATCTCGCTTATTAAGTAATGTAATAAGCGCCAAGTTTTTGAGAGAACAGTAAACAACTCACATTGCATTGTTCTTTTTGTCTTTATTTAAGAATTAGTTCAAAAATCAACTAATCTTCTTTTTTTATAAAGAAATTATTTGAAAAACTTCTGCATTACCCTTATCGTGACGTTATGGATATTTATAATTCCAAGGTTGACTACTTACCAAGCATATAAGACATTAATGTCAAGTTCCTACAAGAGATATCACTAGGTTTTTTTTACCTTTTTTCTACTTATTAAATTTCTTATAACCGTTCACGGAGATAAGGGATTTACAAAGTGATTGTAAAAGTGTAAAGACATGAGAAGCTAAGTATAGAGTGGGTATGATAACAGGGCTGCAGAAAAGATTGTGGCGTACAAATCAAAAAACGCTAATCTCAAAGAAGAAATAAAGGCTCTGATTATAGAAAATGATGGCTTAAAAGCAAAAATAATTGAGCTAGAAGATAAACTGGGTCTGAACTCAAAAAGTTCATCTCTACCACCATCGCAAGATATATATCGCAAAAAAACAAAAAAGAAAAGTGATAAAAAACCAGGAGGTCAGCCAGGGCATAAGGTATATAAGTGAGATTTGATGGTAGCAAATATAGTAGTAGACTATACAATTTTATCAGGTTTGTGTGTGTGGAAATAAGGTTGTTTTAGAAGATGAAATTGTCCATTAAAAGGTAGAATTACCAGAAATCAAACCAATCGTAACTGAGTACAGGTTGCAAAGAAACTATTACAGAGCTTGTGATAGGAAGGGTTCAGCTAGTTTAACCATGGGGGTTTCAAGAGGTCCTCTAGGGTTCAATGCTAAAACAACAATTAGCAGCCTAAGTGGCTTTTTTATTAACTCGAAAAGAAAAGTACAACAAATTTTAAGCAGTATATTTAACCTCAATATAAGTCTTAGTTTAGTATCAAAGACTGAGCACAGAGTATCAAAAGATGCGCATCTGAATATGAGAAAATGAAGGAAGAATTGAAAGAAACCTGCATATAGATGAAACATAGCACAGAAATCAAGGAGAAAGAGGCTGGGTTGGGTAATAACAACAAAGCGCTCTGACACTTCTAAAGATGACCGAGTCTCGTGGCAAGAAGGTGTTGCAAAGTTTACTGCCAGAATACAATGGCATAGTTGTAAGCAACAATACGCTGCGTACAATTATTTTAGTTTGAAAATAGATAGATATGTTGGACACATTTGACAAGAGATTTTCAAAGATTTGCGTATAGTAAAAATATTGAAGTGAGCAAAATTGGCCAGGCGCTCAAGTCACTCAATAACAGAGTATTTGTGGTACAAAAGCAAAAAAATAAAATTTGGTAGATGATTTACGATTTTATCAACTAATGTAAAAATTTTGAAAAAGGGTAGAACATCTTTTGTGTAAAATGACTAGGGTTATAAATGGTACTCAAACTTTGAGGATGGCTGCCAAGATGTTAAGATCTGAGGATATGGAAGTTTTTACGAAAACTTGAAGTGATAGATACAACCAATAACCTTGCAGAACGGTAAATGAGGCGCTATGTAATCTATTGTAAGAACAGCTTTTTCACTTGGTCAGAACGTGGAGAAAGATTCATAAAGATGTTGTCGATATTTTTAACTGTATCCATTCAGCTAAGCGGTGTGAGAGACGATAGATAGGAGATTATGGAAAGGATTTAGCTCCTTTTGTTTCCATGTTAAGTATAATGAAATTACCCATTCAAAAAATGCATTTCTTTGTCCCGATTATGTAAAATATGGATTTTTGTATAAACGATATAATGCAGTGTTTGCCGTTCAGTATGGTTGTTCGTTAGCAGAATGTTTCCTGGTTCATCCAAAAATTTCCACATCGTCCTTTCAACTTCAAAATATTTTTTGCAACTCGAGAGGCTCCAATTGTTTTAGGTAACTGGGATATCTCCTTCAAGTAATACCTTGTGCACTTTCACAATTTTCTGGTACGCCTGACAAATCTTAAAATATCTATCTCATTCTTTAGTAAGGCTCTTTTAGTGCAAATAACTCAGCAGCAACGTTTCTTAAATAACAGGCGAGAACTTTGACTTCTCTGTTACAACTATAGGCTAATCTTTCAAAATCTCTTGATAAATGAGTCCAACAAATCTGTCTCTTTTTATCAGTAAAATAACCGTATGCTGCATACCTGTTAGTTATTACTAAGCTATGACAATTGCAGAATTTACTATTTTTTTAAACTTTCATTCCTCTTAACTCTGTCAACTTTACAAAACTTGCCGTATTACTTGTAAACATCCAGCACTAACTAAGCTTACCTTTATTGTAATGGCTGGTTTCGTCAATATAAAGAACTTTGCTTGTACTTACTTCTTGTTTAATCTGCTAATACATTTCTTCACATTTTGAAGCTATTC
This sequence comes from Wolbachia endosymbiont strain TRS of Brugia malayi, assembly GCF_000008385.1. Classification (NCBI taxonomy): domain Bacteria; kingdom Pseudomonadati; phylum Pseudomonadota; class Alphaproteobacteria; order Rickettsiales; family Anaplasmataceae; genus Wolbachia; species Wolbachia endosymbiont of Brugia malayi. The sequence continues at coordinate 1,076,266 of NC_006833.1, read as the reverse complement.
TATGTTCACTGTTTGATATGCTACCAACACTTATGTTCACATTGAAAATGTCATTATAATATTCGCTATTCCATATTTCGAATTTTTATAAAACTTGCTGAATGCTGCAATTATCAACTTAACCCTTGGCCTAAATGTGTCTGGTATAACACCTTCCGGTAAGTTGATATTCCATTACATAAGACTCGATCTTCGGAAGATCAACTTGGTGGATGTATGGTTTATCACATAATGAATTTTTTGAATTTAAACCGAGCTTTTCCTTTAACTCAGCATTTTCTATCTTCAAAGTCTTGTTCTCTGCCTTTAGACTTTCATTCTCTCTTTCCAATCTTTCTATTTTTGTTTCTAACTTTGCTATTTTCTGCTCCAGACTTCTGTAAAGTTCTAAAAGATTTACCATATTACCTCACTTTTGCTCTATCGTTATCTTTTATACTACCTTGTCTATCTTATTTTGCTACTCCGCTGAATGGATACGTAAATTTCTAAAACGTTTATGGCTAGAGCTTAGTTGCGATAAAAAACAGCTGAGTCGCGGTTATTAAGTATTTAAGATATAAAAAAATGCAATGTTTCTAAATAGATATTAACCAGAGTTTCTTTTGCCCTTTTTTCTATTTGGTAAATTTCTTAAATATTAAAGTAACTTAAGAGCAGTGGCATTATAAAACACTAATATTTAAAATAATAACTATTTGTTTTTTCTAGGTCATGTAAGAAGTCTATTCCACTGTGCTATTATGTACTTAAATTAGGGTAAAAAAAATTAATATAGCTGGTTTAAAACTGTACTAAAACGATATGCGGGAGTGATGAGACTTGAACTCACGACCTCATGCGTGACAGGCATGCGCTCTAACCAACTGAGCTACACCCCCTGCTTCCTTTTAGTATTATTAACTTTAAAGTTAATAAATGTGCTGCCTTTTGTCAATATTTTTTGTTTGCATTTTGTTGTCTTTTATATTACCATGTAAATGATTTAATTTCACACATGGCTCATGCAAGTAGTCCTAATTAAAGGTTGTGCCATGGAGGGTAAACTATTTGGGGGATGAATATGGCAAATTTGCCTGAAGTTACTGTACGTGATTTAGCTAGGTCTGGTGTGCATTTTGGTCATAAAATTAGTCGCTGGAATGCAAAAATGGCTCCATATATATATGGAGTGCATCAAGAAAATCGTATACATATAATTGATCTGCGGAAAACATTACCATTGCTACAGGCAGCCATGAAAGTTTTGTATAATGTTGCATTTCAGGGTGGTCGTATTCTGTTTGTTGGTACAAAATTTCAAGCTCTGGATATTATTGCAAGTGAAGCGATTCGTTGTGGTCAATATTACGTAAATTATCGATGGCTCGGTGGTATGCTTACTAACTGGGGAACTATTTCTTCTTCGATAAAGACACTAGTTCAATATGAGAAGGTACTGAATGCTGAAAATAGCATTTTAACGAAGAAAGAATTAGGAAATATTGAAAAAAAAAGGCAGAAACTTGATAAGGCGCTGGGTGGTATCAGAGAGATGGGAGCAGTTCCAGATGTTTTATTTATAATTGATACTAATAAAGAGCACATTGCAGTCAAAGAGGCTGAAAAATTAGAAATTCCGGTAGTTGCAATACTTGATACTAATTCTGATCCAGATGGTATTACTTATCCTATACCGGGAAATGATGACTCAAGAAAATCAATAGAACTCTATTGTAGACTGGCTGCTGACTCTATATTAGCTGGAATGGAATCTAGTTTGGCAAGATCTGGAGTTAAAGTTGGTGATATAAAAGATGAAGAGTTTATTCAAGAAAAAGGAGATAGTATTATACGAACTAAAAAGGGGCGTAGTAAAGTTTATAAAGAAGATGAAAAGGAGGTAGTAACGAATGAAGATGAATCCAGATAATATAAGAGAACTACGTGACAGGACAGGGCTTGGTTTGAGTGATTGTAAAAAAGCTTTAGAGGAGTGTAGTGGTGATATTAAGGAAGCTATTGGCAAATTACGTGCAATAGGACTTGCTAAAGCTGATAAAAAGATTGATAGGGTAGCTTCAGATGGACTAATTGCTATGCATTTGGCTGAAAGCTGCGGTGTGTTAATTGAATTGAATTGTGAAACTGATTTTGTTGCAAGAAATGAGAAATTTATAGAATTAATTTCAAATTTAGCGTCGATTGCTTACCAAGAACGCTGTACTAGCATTGATAAGTTAAAAAATGCTAAGTATGAAGGTGTTGGCACAGTGCAGGAAGCTATCATGAATGGTACATCGGTTCTTGGTGAAAAATTGGAACTAAGTAGACTTTGTTACCTAGAAGCTAAAGACGGAGTTATTGCTGGTTATGTTCATGGTGATGTGCGTGGCTTAGGTAAGACTGGTGCTTTGGTTGCATTGCGATCATCTGGCGATAAGTCAAAGTTGCAAGAGGTTGGGAAACAAATAGCAATGCATGTAGTTGCTATGAAACCTGAAGCTCTTTCTATAGATAACTTAGATCAAACAAAGATGAACAATGAGCGTTCTATAATTGAAGAGCAAGTAAAAGGCTTAAATAAATCTGAAGAAGTGACGAAAAAAATAGTAGATGGCCGAATGGCTAAGTACTATGAAGAAGTTATTTTACTAGAACAAAAGTTTATAAAGGATGATAAAATGAAAATTTCTGATTTTATGAGGTTAAGTGAGTCTAGTGTGAATTCTCCAGTTGAATTGTCTGATTACAAGTTGCTTGTTTTGGGTAGTAAAAATTAAGTAGTTAAAAATGCATGCCTCAACGGGTAAAGGAAGTAAAATAAAGTACTCCAGGGTGTTATTTAAAATCTCTGGTGAGGCTCTGATGGGATCTCGGCCTTTTGGCCATGATATGGAGCTCATAGATCAATTGTGCAAAGATATATCTGATATTTACAAGCTTGGAGTTCAGGTATGTATTGTTGTTGGTGGCGGTAATATCTTTCGTGGTGCATCCGCATCTTTGAGTGGTTGTGAAAGAGCGAGTAGTGATTATATTGGAATGCTTGCAACTATAATAAATGCTTTAATTTTACAAAATTTTTTAGAGAAAAATTCAGTAAATTCTAAGGTACTCTCTGCAATACCTATGGTCACTATATGTGAACCTTATATAAGGAGGAAAGCTATTCATCATTTAGAAAAGGGTAGAGTAGTGATCTTTGCAGCAGGCACAGGTAATCCATTTTTTACTACAGATACAGCCGCAGCTTTACGTGCTGTTGAAACAAATTGTGATGCTATCCTAAAAGGTACACAAGTAAATGGTGTATACTCTGCTGATCCGAAAAAAAATGAGGATGCTGTAATGTATGATAGACTTTCTTATATGGATTTATTGACTCGTGATTTAAAAGTCGTGGATGCATCAGCAATCTCACTTGCGCGTGAGAATTCTATTCCAATTATAGTTTTTTCTTTGAAAGAAGAAAAAATAGTCAATATCGTTAAAGGTCACGGTACTTACACCATAGTTTCAGATTGTGAATGATAGGTAATTTATGTTAAAAGAAATAAAAACTAAAACAAAAGAAAGGATGCTGAAAACTATTCAATCTTTTTATAATGATATTAAAGGTATACGTACTGGTAGAGCTAGCGCGTCATTACTTGATGGAATAGTTGTAAATATCTATGGTGGACATCAAAAACTAAATCAAGTTGCAGGTGTTTCAGTTACAGACAATAAAACCCTGTTAATTAAAGTTTGGGACATTGGCGTTATAGGTGAAGTAAAAAATGCTATATTAAATGCTAATCTAAATTTAAATCCTGTTGTTGAGGGTAATACCATACGTATAGTTCTTCCAGACCTAACGCAAGAGACCCGTGAGAGATTAGTAAAGTTATTGCACCAGTTTGCTGAGAACGCACGGGTTGCCATTAGGAATATACGCAGAGATATTATGGAAGAAATAGAGAGAATGCAGGAAAATAAAAAAATCTCAGAAGATGATTTTCATAACGCTAAAAAGGAAATACAAAATATTACTGACGATAATATTAAAAAAATTGATGGTGAATTATCTATCAAAGAAAAGGATATACTGAATTATTAAGTGAATATGAAGGTAGTGAATGATATCATTCCAGTGCTTGACAGTGGAGTCCAGTCTTTACCACACAACTATTTGATGTACTCGTTTAAAATCAAATTTTCTGGATCCCAGTGTCTGGGCACTAAAATGACGTCTTCTAGGTACCAACTGAGGTCGAGAAAATTTCATTTAAATCAGAACTAGGTAAGCTCTAAATGTTGAACCTCGAATCTCTACCGAAACATTTAGCAATCATTATGGATGGTAACAGTAGGTGGGCAAACAGTCAAGGAAGGGTAAAAATTGATGGTTATAGAAAAGGTAGTGAAGTTGCATATGATATTGCTAAGCATTGTATAGCCCTAGCCATACCCTATTTAACTTTGTACGCGTTTTCCATGGAGAATTGGCTTAGACCTAAAGAAGAAACTGACTGTCTATTTGACTTATTTTACTCTATTCTAACTGATAGAGATAAAGTTAATTTCTTTCACAACTATAACATTAAATTGAATTTTGTTGGTAATTTAAGTTTATTGCCTGGAAAAATACTTAACCAGATTAAAGAATCAGAAGAAATGACACGTAAGAACGATGGTCTATTGCTTACTGTAGCAGTCAGCTATGGAGCAAAACAAGAAATTATACACGCTGTGAGAAATATCACGAGAAAAAATATTGATTGTGTATCAGAAGACGAGTTTGAGAAATTTCTATATACTAAAGATCTACCAAAGTTGGATTTATTAATTCGCACTGGTGGTGAGAAAAGGTTAAGTAATTTTTTGTTGTGGCAAGCAGCTTACGCTGAATTGTATTTTTGTGATACTTTATGGCCTGATTTTTCTTGTCAAGATTTGAGCAAAGCACTAGAGGATTATACGAAAAGGGAGAAAAGGTATGGTAGATAACAATTTTATAATTAGAATACTATCTTCAGTAGTAATATTGTTCATATTTTCTTTTTCGACATACTTCAGTGATTTATCATTTTACCTATTGATTTTTTCGATAGCGGTTTTGTCTTCCTTTGAATGGTATAACCTAACTCAGGGAAACAGAATCTTGTATGTTTTCGCATTGTTATTGATTGCACTACCAAATGCCTCATTAATATATTTATACAACCTACCGCAAGGAAAGTACGCGTTAGTATGGCTCATCTTAACCATTTGGAGCATCGATATTACTGCCTATCTGTTTGGCAAGAATTTTGGTGGGGCCAGAGTTTGCCCAATTATTAGCCCTGGCAAGACTTGGTCAGGATTTCTTGGCGCAATCTTGGCTGGAATAGTGTGCACAATTTTTGGATCAATACTTTTTGGCCTATTTTCAATTTTATATTCTCCAATCATTGGATTTACAATTGCTCTTCTAGCACAACTTGGTGATTTTACTGAATCACTCATCAAAAGAGTTTACAATGTTAAAGATAGTGGAAGTATAATACCCGGCCATGGAGGGATACTTGACCGCATGGACAGTTTCATTTTCACTTCTCCTCTTATTGCTATCTATATAAGTTAACTGACTTAAAAAATGAAGTACTATTAAAACTCATCCTTAGCCATTATTCCCTCCTTAACTGCTTCTACAGTACAGTCATGGACAAACGTTTTTTCACAATAAGGACAGGCTATTTCCTCCTCTTCTCCCATATCTAAGTATATTAATGGGTGACCAGAACCCTCATTGTTTCCATCACCATGACAACAAACTTTTCTTTTGTTAACCCTCACTTCTGCCATGTTGCTCCTTTAGTTTATAATATTTTATATATTGAATATATACGTTTGAGAATAGAAAATAAATACTATTATTCACTTCCTATCCTATTCAAATTAATCAACTCTTTCTGAACACCCACTGACACAAATTTGCTAACACTTTCTCCTAATCTTGCTATTTCTTTTACAAAACTTGATGAGATAAACTGAGTATCCTCAGAGGCAGGAAGAAAGATGGTTTCAATTTCAGGAAGAAGCTTGTAATTTACCCAACTCATTTGGAACTCATAATCAAAATCCGATACTGCTCTTAATCCTCTAATGATAACAGAAGCGTTCTGCTCTTTGGCAAACTTCACTAATAGCCCGTTAAAAGATACAACATCTACGTCAATTTCTAATCTTTTAATTTCGTTTTCGGCCATGCTTGTGCGTAGCTTTGCATCGAAAGTAGTATGCTTATTAATATTTTCTGCAACGCCGATGATTAATCTATCTACTAGTTTACATGCTCTTTTTATTATGTCAATATGTCCAAAAGTGATAGGATCAAATGTGCCTGGGTAAATACCTATTCTGTTATTAATGTTCATCCTTTATTTTTATATAAATTGCTTTAAAAACTTTTAATAGACATAATAACATTTTTTATCTAAAAATGAAAGCATACAGTTGGCCTGATAGCTCAGTTGGTAGAGCAAAGGACTGAAAATCCTTGTGTCGCTGGTTCGACTCCTGCTCAGGCCACTTTCCCTTTCTTGTCAAAATTACTATTTTGTTGTAAAATGTTCTATAATATGTTATTATGTTAATATAAATCTTAAAGAAGTAAATCATAATGTATCAATATTATAATAGAATATTTAATATTCTATTAATTATAGTTCTATTATTAAGTAATGTCACTTATGCTGACGCTAGTGAAAGTATGCATCAAATAGGCAGCGACATAGTGGTTGGTTTGTTGAAAACAGAAAAAGAAACATATCCGCATGAGCTTGGCTTGTTTCAAAGTATCTACGAGATGTTCAATAGTTTTGGAGTTAGAACCGTATTCATCGACTGTAATAAAATAATCAACCTTAAAAAAATCCAAGAAGAATTACTCAGCCTTTTAAAACAAGACGAGATGCTGGCAAAAAAGTTGATATTAGACCGAATAAAAATTGAAATTGGGCAATTCATTAAGGGGCACAAAATAAATAGAATATTTATTCCGGAGAACTATTACAATTTACATTCAGAACCCTTTCCGCCTACTCCTTGTTGCCAGCTTGTTACTGAAGCGATTGTGAAAATAGTCGATGATAACCCTACAATTCATTTGCTTAGCATATGTGGAGGTTTACAAGGAATTATGAGTGCAAAAGGAATTGAAGTAGTGCACGTGGAAAACTTTGTAAGCGATGAAGAACAGCGAAGATCTCATTTGAAATCTGCACCTAATCCACAGCAAGAGGATGTAACTTTCCAGCAGATAAAGATTGTTCCAAATAGTCATTTAGCAAAGGTAGTAGCTAAATTTTTATTACCCGATAAAAATGGCTGGTTTTCAACATGTTTTCCAGATGCTCATTCAGGGACAGTGAACAATAGGCCAGAAAACAGAAGGAAATTAGAATTGCTTGGATATAAAATTGCAGCGTTTTCCAATGATGGGGTAATAGAGGCTATTGAAGATAAGCATGGTAATATTTACTTTCAGAGTCATCCAGAAGCCCTTGTTGTAAAGTCGGATAAAAACCTCCATTTATCCAATCACAAGGCACGCCAGGTTTCAACACTGGTTGCTATGGCAATTATAAATGATTTCCTCTATCGTGCTTAATGGGCATTATAAACGCTTTGGTTAAAGCTTTAATAATCAATAAAAATGTATAAACACATTTATCGGTTATCAGGCTTCTTGCATAGCTACCTGTTATTCAAGTAGCCTCTCCCTGTCATAAAAGTAGCTGACACTGGCGTTCAGCTTCACTACATAATTTTTTCATGTGAATATCTCTATTTCTTGGTTAATTAAATCATACTAGATTCCAGTGTCAAGTATGTGGATATTGTAACATCGATGTTTAATGGTAAACGATGTCATTCCAGTGCGTGACACTAGAATCTTAGTAAATTTATTTACTATTTTCTATCATTCTATGGTTTTCCAGTATGAGAAGCTAGTATCACGCGCTGGGATGTTGGCAGCCACAAATATTAAGGAACTCACCAAGCAGGAAAAAAAGCAAAAGAAACCCTAGTGATATCTCTTGTAGGAACTTGACATTAATGTCTTATATGCTTGGTAAGTAGTCAACCTTGGAATTATAAATATCCATAACGTCACGATAAGGGTAATGCAGAAGTTTTTCAAATAATTTCTTTATAAAAAAAGAAGATTAGTTGATTTTTGAACTAATTCTTAAATAAAGACAAAAAGAACAATGCAATGTGAGTTGTTTACTGTTCTCTCAAAAACTTGGCGCTTATTACATTACTTAATAAGCGAGATTCAGCTAACGTAGATAAAAATTTATAAAGACATGGAGTGTCTATATAAGAAAAATTAAACATAACACACCTAGTTTAATAATGTGCTTTTGTCACTTAAATAAAGATTAAGGATAAATTTTAGGTCTAAAACATCCCCATATAAGGGTTCTTAAGGCCTGTAAAATGGTCTTTTATATTCAATAAAAAACTAGAATAAAATAAAGAACTCTAAAGTGTACGTCCAATAGCACTGTCTATAAGAGAAATTGTATTATTTACTCCATAAAGTTTAATAAAAGATCCCATTCTTGGGCCGGTTTTTTGGCCAAGTAGCGTTTCATACAGCAACTGAAACCAATCACGTAAATTGTTGTAATTGTGTTTTTTCCCAATGGAAAAGATCTGAGATTGAATTTCTTCAGCAGTGGCTGTAATAGGCAGGGAATGCAGGATGTTCTTTAGATCTAGTAACGCTTCTTTCTCTTTTTCATTTGGAGCTTTATATGCTTTTGTTGGCTTAACAAAGTCGTGATAATATCTAACTGCAAAATCTGAAAGCCTGTCTAGCATCTTATTACTTTCTGGTGTAACGTTCGGTGTATAAGTGGATATAAAACCCCAAAGAATCTCTTTGTTTTTAGCGTTACAAGCTGCTGCTAGGTTTAAGAGCAATGAGAAATTTATACCTGAAGTTTCCACGTTTGGAACTTTACTCTGGTGGATATGCCAGGCAGGATTATTTATATCCTTCTCTTTGCCTTCATTGTAACGCTTAACAAACTCTAAATATTCATCAGTTGATTTTGGTATTACATCAAAATATAGACGTTTAGCTTTTTTAGGGCTCTGAAAAATGTATAACGCTAAGCTCTCTGTTGGTGCATAAGTTAACCACTTCTCAATTGAAATGCCATTTCCTTTTGATTTTGATATCTTCTTTCCTTCTTTATCAAGGAAAAACTCATAGCAAAACAAAAGCGGTGGCTTTTCTCCAAGTATTTTACATATTTGACTTGAAAGCACAGCAGATGGAGTCAAATCTTTGCCATGAGCTTCATAATTGACTCCAAATGCGGCCCATCTCATTCCCCAATCCGGTTTCCATTGCAATTTACATCTGCCTTTTGTCACCGGGATTTCTATTTTTTCTCCATTTTGGTCCTTGTATGTGATTGTTCCTTTATCTGTATTCCTTTCAATTACTGAAACTTGTAAAACTTGAGAAGTTTCCAGACATATAGGCAAAAATGGACTATATGTCTGCTGTCTTTCTTCTCGGAATGATGGAAGCATTATATCCATCACTTTATCGTAATTTTTCAGCAGGAGCAAAAGTTTTTCATCGTAAATACCAGACTTGTAACACTCTGTAGCACTTCTAAATTCGTATTCGAACTCGAATAGATCAAGAAACTTACACAACAGCGAATTCATATGATGGCCATAACTTTCATGAGTGCCAAATGGGTCAGGTATCATAGTCAACGGCTTGTTTAAATGTTCTCTTAGCATTTCCTGATTTGGTATATTATCTGGTATTTTCCGCAAACCGTCCATATCGTCGGAAACTGCAATAATTTTGGTTTTTATTTCAGGAGCTATTTTTTTCAGTGCATTTGCAACAACTGTAGTACGGAAGACTTCTCCAAAAGTACCAATATGCGGCAAACCCGAAGGCCCGTAGCCAGTCTCAAATATTATCTCTTTTTTATCAGGAAATTCTTGCAATACCTTTTCTACTTCCTGAAACGGCCAGCTTATCATTAAGATTAAATTAATCATCTTACCTAAAATACCGCTCATTTCAATGGATTTTTAATTAATGATGTAGTATTAGTGTTAGAGCTATTAGTGAGAAGGGTATATATGTCCACAGGCAGCATACAAACAGATCAGTTATTTAAAGGTCTTACACGACCTGCAATGCTTTTTGGTGTGAGTTACATGTTTGCAATACTAAACGTTCTAATTTGTATGTTAATTTTTATCAACTCAAACGATCTTAGAATAATTCTTTTGATGTTACCAGGGATACATGGACTTGGTTATATAGCTTCTGCAAAAGAACCGTTGTTTATTGAATTATTTATGGTAAAATTAGGAAAATGCTCTAAATGTTTGAATCGTTTTTACTATGGAGCCAATTCTTACGACATTACTTAATGTTATGCAATGTTGAAATTCAGAGCCATTCAATCAAAGAATAAGTCTATTCTAAGCAGGGAAGTTCACGCTGCTGAATTTATTCCTTATTCTTGCTATTGGAATAGTACAACCTTGATAACGAAACAAGATTGGTTAGTTAAGTTCATCAAGTTAAGCGGCTTTGCATTTGAAACAGCCGATGACGAAGATCTGGTAATACAAAACAATATCAGAAATCAGATGCTGAGAAGCATTTCATCTCCAGCGTTTGGTCTATATTTTCATACTATCAGACGTAAAAAAAATATTTTTTCTGATGAGTTTGCAAGTCAAAATTTTCCAAACTTTTTTGCTAACCACGTAAATTTAAAATGGAGAGAGAAACACGCAACAAGGCAGTCATTTATTAATGATCTATATATTACAATTATTCGTAGAGCAGACACAAAAGGAGTAGAATTTTTATCGCATCTACTAAAGAAATTTGGACATGTAACTTCAAAACATGCTTGGGAAAGCGATATGCGTGCTACCTATGAAGATTTAGAAGAAACAACGAACCGCGTAATGACAAACCTTAGAAGTTATTCGCCCAAAATTCTTGGAGTAAAAGAAACCCCAAATGGTCTGTTCTGTGAAATAATGGAATTCCTATCTAGGATCGTAAATTGTGGCTTCATTACAAACACACTCCTTCCGCTAAAAACTGAAATATCAAGATACTTACCGGTACATAGGTTATTTTTTGGCCGTAAGATGATACAGGTTGTAACTCATAATGAAAGTAAATACGCTGGAATAGTTAGTATCAAAGAATATGGAAATAATACTTCTGCAGGAATGCTTGACCACTTTTTGCAGCTTCCTTATGAATTTATTATTACACAGTCTTTCCAGTTTACAAATAGACAAATGGCAATTGCCAAAATGCAGATACAGCAAAATCGGATGATACAATCTGCAGATAAAGCTATTTCTCAAATCGCAGAAATTTCTCATGCACTTGATGATGCAATGAGTGGTAGAATTGTATTCGGTGAACATCACTTAACTATCTTATGTATAGAAAAAAGCCCCAAATCATTGGATAATGCTTTATCATTTGTAGAGTCTGAGCTTTCTAATTGCGGTGTTTACCCTATCCGTGAAAAAGTTAACCTTGAACCGGCATTTTGGGCACAAGTTCCTGGTAATTTTGACTATATAGTGAGAAAAGGTACGATAAGCAGTCTTAATTTGGCTGGCTTTGTATCCCAACATAATTATCCTACCGGTAATAAATTCAATAACCACTGGGGAGATGCTGTAACAGTCTTTGACACAACATCTGGCACTCCATTTTTCTTCAACTTTCACATAAGGGACGTTGGACATACTATGATAATTGGTCCAACTGGTGCTGGTAAAACTGTTTTAATGAATTTCCTATGTGCCCAAGCAATGAAATTTTCTCCAAGAATATTCTTTTTTGACAAAGACCGCGGTGCGGAGATTTTCCTAAGAGCACTTGGTGGTATTTATACTCTGATAGAACCAAGAACTAAGACGAATTTTAATCCCCTACAACTTGACGATACTCCTGACAATAGAACCTTCTTAATGGAGTGGATAAAGTCTTTAATTTCAGTATATAATGATAAATTCACTTCTGAAGATATTACACGAGTTAATGATGCAATTGAGGGAAATTTTAAATTAAGAAAAGAAGACAGATTCTTAAGAAACCTAGTACCATTTTTAGGGCTTGCAGGTTCTGATACTCTAGCTGGAGCGATATCTATGTGGCATGGTAATGGCTCTCATGCTGCAATATTTGATAATAAAGAAGATTTGCTAGATTTTTCAAAAGCAAGAGTATTTGGCTTTGAAATGGCTAGCTTGCTCAAAGATCCCATTGCTCTTGGGCCGGTCTTGATTTATTTATTTCACAGGATTAGTATATCTCTTGATGGCACTCCATCTATTATCGTCCTTGATGAGGCGTGGGCATTAATAGATAATCCAGTTTTTGCACCTAAGATAAAGGACTGGTTGAAAGTGCTGAGAAAATTAAATGCTTTTGTGGTTTTTGCTACTCAGAGCGTTGAAGATGCAAGTAAAAGTGCTATTAGTGATACACTTGTACAGCAAACGGCAACACAGATTTTTTTGCCAAATCTAAAAGCTACTAGTATCTATCGGAATGTTTTTATGTTAACTGAACGCGAGTACATACTAATCAAGCACACAGATCCAAGTACTAGATTTTTTTTGGTAAAACAAGGGATTAATGCTGTGGTAGCTAGAATAGACTTAAAAGGTTTAGATGATATAGTTAACGTATTATCTGGACGTGCAGAGAGTGTCATACTGTTACATGATATATTAAAAGAAGTCGGGGATGACCCAAAAGTATGGTTGCCTATATTTTATCAGAAGGTAAAAAATGTTTAAGACTAAGCTGTCATTGCTATTAATTGCAGTATTTTTACTAAATATAGATTTTTTACTCTCATGTCCAGTATTTGCAGACGGAGTAAGTGGTACTGACAAGACGGAATTTGTTAGCAGATTTAGTTCTGCTGGCAGCTTTAGTCGCGCCTCTAACCCTGACTGTGGGGCTTTTAAAACAGCTGCAGCTATTGCAGGAATAGCAATTGCCGTTGGTGCAGTATGGACTGGCATTGTTTTGATCTTCTCTTCCTCTGGCTTATTTACTGCTCTTGTTATCGTTGGAATGATAGCTGCAATTGTTGGGGTCTGGAAAGCGATAGGAGGACTTGTTGTTTGTGAGCATAGTTTTGTTAGACATCCAGTTGCGCGCGATCATGATGGGGAATATAAGGACTTTGCACTATTAGATGGAGGGTATGCGGATTGTACTAATAAGAATTATCAAAAAGAAGATGAGTATTTTTCTTGTTTGCAAAATAAAACTCGGAAAAACGCAAACAAAGAAGACTACGATAGAAAAAGAGCAGAAAGAGAAGCTTTGAACCCCAATGTTCAGAACAATACAGGAAATTATTACTGGCCAAAAAATAGTGTGCAGTATAGTGAATATATAGAAGTATGTCATCGAAACCCCTTAACATTTGGTAATCTTTTTAAAAAGGAAGATTTCGATCGCAGAGGGGAAGATAAGTATATAAACTTTGATGTCAGGGAAAAAGATACTGGATATGTAGATGGATCATGGTCTCCAAAAGTTGACGGCGACCTAGACTGTAAAGTCCTCAAAGCTGGACAGAGTAAAACCATACATGGGTCAACATTTAAAGCACTAAGAAAGATGGGCAGGTTGTGTGTAGAGTTAGCCAGTATTAGTACGCTTGGCATCTCAATGACTCCCTGGCCGCAAGGAGTTGATATGGGATGTACAGAGTTGCCACCTGACCCACTTGCCCCTATGTGTGATGAATCTAAGATGAAATTTAAAAATAAGGGTGGCATAATTATCACAGACCCAAACCCTATTAAGGACCTTCTTAAAGGAAATGAGAGTAAAGATTACAAAACTCTAATAAGGGAAAGGGAAGAAAAAAAGGAAATTTTTGTAGGTTACGACAATAAAGGCTGTTTCAGCTCGTATGTCTCTGAAGCTTGCCACAATCAGGCCGGAAGTAAATCATTAGCTCCTATTCCTATAACTTCTATGATAGTGCAATGCATTAAGGAATCGTTAGATAATTTAGTTGCAGGTAAAGGTACACCAAATGGTGAAAGCTTTATATCTGTAGCACAGGAAAGGCTGAAGAACACCATCACTGCTGTTTTGGTTTTAGCTTTAATATTGTTCTCTATAAAAGCTATGTCTGGTGGAGTTCATAGTCCTCAAGAAATGTATATGTTGATCATTAAATTTGCTTTAGTGATTTACTTCACAACAGGCAATACCATGTCTCATTATTATGGAGAATTAACAAAGCTTTCAAATGGTTTATCAGAGATAGTATTAAAAGCGTCATCTGAAAGTAAAGGTATATGTAATTATGAAGCGAAGGATTACAAAAATGATACAACAAATTACAGTTATCTCGCACCCTGGGATAGGCTTGATTGTAGAATTTTATTTTATCTAGGTGCACCTTTGGATGGAATTGCTGGCAAAATTGGTACTGGAGATGTAGGAATATTGGCTATCTTACTAGGTGCTGCTCCTGCCTTGTTAGTTGCAGGTTCAGTAATCGGTATTATTTGCGCTGGTGGACAAATTTTAGTAGCCCTTGTCGCTATATTCATGGCTATTATGATGATGATGGTTATTTTATGGATGTGCTATGTGTTTATCCTATCCCTCATTGCTTTAAGCATAATCATCATTTTATCACCCTTGTTTATCCCTATGGTTTTATTCCAACACACTAAAGGGTATTTCGATGGGTGGCTAAGAGAATTGATTACCTATAGCCTATACCCAGTTATGCTTTTTGCGTTTTTGTCCTTTATGTTCATAGCATGTGATAAAATCTATTTTAAAAATTTACATTTTGAAAAAGAAGAAAAGATAAAAATATTAGGCAACGAAAAACAGTGGTTTAAGTTGAAAAGTGGTGAATGTGATAAAAATGAAAATACTCTTGCATGCATGATGCAAAATTACAAATGGGAGAAGAGCAACATACTTGGTCTATTTGATTTTACATACATGGAGTTTGGTAATTCTCTCATCGGAGAATTATTAAAATTAGCTCTAATACTGTTCCTGTTTTATCACTTCTTAAACATCCTTCCTGATATGGCTGCAGAACTTTCTGGTAATCACAGGGCGGCACTCGGTTCTGGTGCTACACCTGGAAAAATGATGTCCAAAGCTTTCTCTGTAGCTAAGGCTATTGCTGGAGCTGTTGGTAAAGCTCATTCCGGAGATGCTGCTGGAGCTGCTAAAGAAGCTCAGAAGGCAAGGGATGACTCTAGAGCTCTTGCATCTGGAAATGCTGATGATAAAAGTGGACGATCCCCTGCAACTGTCGGTTCTGAAGCTGCTAATGCTACTGGAGAAGCTATTAGAGGTACTGCTGACGCTGCACAGAGTGCTGCCAGTGAAGCTGCTAACTCTACTGAAAGTTAAAGATGGGTAACAAATGCTTAAATATTTAAGTAACCAGAACTTGGTAAGCTATGCATAAGTTTTTGTTGATATTAGTACTCTTTTTGTTATCTGGTTGTGAAGATCGCTGTATCAAACCAGAGAGCTTATCAAGCTTGCGCGAAAAATTAGATATAGTTTCGACGCAACAGAAGTGGGTCGACTCTGGTGTTTACATTTCAGATAGAATAAAAGTAACGGAAATTAGTATAGTGCCTAGCAAGGTTAATTTTTGTCCCCAGTATGAAGATTTTGCAATTAGTCCTGAAATAGATAATGGTATAGTCCCACGTACATTACCATTTGCGCTTAAAGCAGGTGATTCGATAAGCTTCAGTGTCATTGGAAGTAAAGTGTGTAAAGACAAAAAAGATGATACAATCAGGTATATAAAAATCGATGAAAAGTGTAGAGAGCAAGAAACAGAATATTTTGCACATGTTTTAAATCAAAATGAATGTCAGGCAATATGGCAGGGTGAAAAATATCAGTATACAATATGTCCTAATAAATATATTGTAGGCAACCTACAATGGTTAAGCGGAAAAGAGTACTGGAATCCAAATTTTTCGAAGTTAGATCAAGATGAGGAGGAAATTAAAAATATTATCAACTCTATAAGGCAAGGAGAAAACATAGACTGCAGTAGTCTTTCAAATGATCAGAAAGGTGGGATAGATGCGCGCATTTTAAATTTACTCTGCGGACGTATATGTAAATTTGCTTCTGGCAACGAAAACAAAGGTTGTGTGTATGTTGAATACAATAGTATAGAAGGTAAGATATTCCAGTCCATTAATAGTACTAGTGGTAAATCTATTGATGTTGAAGCTATTAGTAAAATACTAAAGGAAAAGCAGATAAAAACTGATATTGCATTATTAAGTATTAATATGGATGGTGAAAAATTTGAACCCGTTCCAACAGGTGGCATATGTACTAATTGTGATTACAAAATAGATAATGATCATCCAGTACCAAAATTAACTTTTAGGTTAGGTGATAGCAGTGGCAAGGGTGGTTTCAACATAAGAGTAACAAAAAAACATAGCCTAAAAAATAACTTATATATACGCATTTCTGACAAACTTCCTGAGCATAATCCTGGTGAAAATCAGGAGGATATACCTGTGGATGTTAGTGGAGTTCATGATACTCAGTATATGGAAGACTTAAAAGGAAAATTAAAAGGCAAAAGCGGCATCATATATTACGGAATAAGAGATCAAGGTTGCGATTATAAGAAAAATGAAGGTCAATTTAGCATCAACTTGACAATCAAAGAGCCACCTATAAAAACCTTCAGTGCAATATATAATTTTTTTGATGAGAAAGTAAAGACTACGTTTTTTGGCTCTAACTACAAAGACCCTGACGCAATTCATTCTGATACTAGCCTTGGCAAGGCTCTTTACCAGAGTTTCATATCATTGGGCAAGACAAAAACCATTAGATCTACAATAGTATCGCTGTTAGTATTGTATATAATCTTATATACCCTTTATTACTTCTTTGGGTTATCTCATATTTCTATATATGAATTTTTAATTATATGCGTAAAGATAGGAATTATTACCCAGTTGTTGCGGGATGATAGTTGGAATTTTTTCTATAATAATGCATTTTCTATTTTTATTAACATTCCAAAACATTTAATAGAAATAGCAAACTTCAGGGGTACAACATCAAATGTTTTTGAGTTTCTTGATTTACCATTAAATAGATTTTTATCATCACATTCAGTGTTGTTAATAGTATCTCTTATATTTTCTGGCCCTTTGGGCATTGTATCTTTCTGTTTGGTGATTTGGGGTTTAATAACAGTGAGCTCATCTATTTTTAATGCCCTATTTTCTTTTATTACATCCATAGCAATAGTTGTGCTATTACTATCTTTAGCACCTTTCTTTATTATTTGCCTTCTATTTGCGTACACTAGGCAGATGTTTCGCAACTGGGTCAAACACTTGGCAAGATTTGCGATTCATCCAGTAGTGCTTTTAATTTCTATATCATTAATAACTCAAGTTATGGATTACATCATATATTCAGTGTTTGATTTTGAAGTCTGTTCTACATGTATACTTAGTATCAACCTAAAAATTTTTGAATCTTGTATTTTCTACGGGTATGCTTCCAAGTATACACCTAACATCACTGCTATGATGGCTTTTGTTATCCTGGGTCACGCTATGAAAGCCTTAGTTGAAGCTTCTTCGAAAATATCCGACTCATTATTTAGTGTTTATGTAATGAGTGAACCTGGAAAACAATATCAACAGAGTTTTATGAGAACAGTAGGGTTAGACGAGGAAAGCGTTCAAAGAAGAGAAAGAAGCGAAGAAGGGGGTGCTCCTCAACAATCAGGTGCACCAAGCCAAAAAGCCCAAATACCGCAAAGGGCTCCAGTACCTAGAATACCTACAGGAGGAGGCAGCGGTCCGTCATGATAAACAAAAGATTGCTATTATTGATACTATATTTCACAATTACTGGTTGCAACATAGATTGCGTTGAACCTGGGTTGCAGAGCAGAAATACTAGTGTTAATGTGGATGTTCCAGTTCATAAAGCTGATGAAGGTACTGAAATTCATTGGGTTGATTCCGGTCAAGTAATCAGTAAAGGTGAGGAAATCAAATTTACTCTCGATGGATCAATCAATTTTTGTCCTCTTAAAGAAGACAAAAATCCAAGGAAAGTACTTGTCCCTGCTGTATTTTGTGCTGATGGTTCGATACCAAGTTACAGTGATGAATTAATTAATAATTCTGGCCTTAACGAACAAGAAGTGTGTAAAAACGTAGGATTCGGAAACAGCCAATCCTACAGCAAGAGACGTTATGTTGATACTGGAATCAAAGTAAATTTTGGTGATAGGCTAAGATTCAGACTAGTTCCTAGAGAGATAACAATTGATCATGGCAATCCAGGAGGGAAAGGCATCAGTTTTGATGATAATTGTTATAGAACTGAAAAAGGAGATGATAAAGCTACAATAAAAGACATGCTCAATGGAGGAACGTTTTATTGTGAGAACAATGGTAAAAGAATTGCAGAAAAATTTCCACAGCTCAGCAAAGAAAATATGGAAAGAAGAGAAGTGCTGGTTGGAAATGGCTACACTCCATATGATAATAAAGTGCATTTTAATAGAGGCTATATTCAAGATGAAAGCCCATGGATGCACGGTTCGTTGCTCGATTTACGTCGCACTAAAATAGGGTTAAATGAATTATGTGACGGAAAAGACTGCGACTTCAACAAGATACAAAAGCAGAGCTCTACTAAAATAGAGTTAGATCAATTATGCAAAAGAGGAAAATGCGATTCTGACGAAATAAAGAAGTACAGCTCTTATGAGCTTAATTGTTACTATCAAAACGTGTGCTATACTGAGAGGGGTATATGGAATTATAGTTCACATGAAAACAAAGAACGGAACTGTGTTTCTTCTATAAGGTATAATAAATATGATAAAGGGAATAAGTGTGATATGTATTCTTATCTTGAAGAAATTCAAAAGAGACTGAAAAGTACTGAACAAAATAAGCAAGATACTGAGCAAGTTAATAAAAATAATAAAGATAGCGGAGATGAAGATGACGAAGAGGATAAGGATATTTCCAGAGCTGAGGCTCTTGTTGCAAAGATAAGCGATCCAGGTGGTGCAAGCATTCCTGGAAGCGAACGTTATGATATGAAGGATACTGCTAAAGGTACCCAATGTCTTCCGAAAAGAAAAGGAGCACATGAGAACTTGGTGTGCTCAGAGTTAAACGATAATTTTAGGCATTTTTCTTTAAGATTAAACCATGATTATGCAATAGATATGGAAGGTGTAAAACCTAATAGTAGTGTAATGCTTGCTATTGCAGATTATGGTCATTACTACTATAATAGGGGTGGTTACCATGTTGAAGTAACTAGGTCATGTGAGTATATTAATGGCCAAAAACTATATATGTACTTAGGTGATGAGCCACCTAAAGATTTGCGCGGTATAGGAACCAGTGATTTCCAAATAGTAGGAGTAAGAAAGGGAAAAGATGAATACATTATATTAGATGTAATAAGTGGAGAGCATTTTCGGGACGGAGAATCTAAAAAGATATATTTTGGTATTGATGTAAGAAGTGCAGAGAAAGATGATATTACAGACAAAAATGGCAGATATTATGAAAACAATAAGTATATTGTAACCTTATTTATAAAAAGAAAGATTAACGATTTTATTTCATCAAATATAAACAAAATATTTAATTTTATAAAAAAAGAAGTAATTGGCGACAGCGTTAAAGTTTCGTATGAAGGATATACAAAAAGTCTCCTTCAAGGAGTAAGAGCTTTGCTTACTCTATACGTTATATTTACTGTTGTTGGCTATATGCTTGGAACAATACAGCTAAGTAAATTTGACTTTATTATAAGGATGATGAAGATAGCATTTATAGCTTTTGCCCTTAGTGACAGAAGTTGGGAACTCTTTGGCATGACTTTATCTAAACTTTTTATGGATGGTAGCACTTATCTAGTTGATAGTTTCTCTGGCTACATAGGAGAGGGAAGTGAAAGATTTGCATTCTTAGACTTAACAGCGGGAGTATTATTCACAGGGGAGACTTGGTTAAAGTTTCTATCATTAATGCTCGCTGGTCCTTTTGGTTTCGTAACTTTCCTGATAATACTCCATGCTAGTTTTACATTCTTACAATGTATTATTAGTGCTACATTTAAATATGTAATATCTACTATTCTAGTAGCGTTTTTGCTGTCATTAACACCTTTATTTATTATATTTATTTTATTTCAACAGACTAAATCTCTGTTTGACAACTGGATAAAAACTCTGGCTCATGTTGTAGTGCAACCAGTAGTCTTATTTTCATCTTTATCTATTTTAAACCAATTGATGTATTCAGCCTTGTATAACCTCACGAATTTTTCTGCATGCTACCAATGCTTAATTAGCGTAAATTTCTTATCGTACGATCTTTGTATTATGAAATCAATACTGCCTCTTGGATACAATCCTGGTACTAGCGTTGATGTTGCACTCAACACCGGAGAAAGAACTGGTGGACACTTTGCAGCATTGCCTATAGATCTAATCCAGGCATTTATATACCTAATTATTGCTGGCACAATGGAAGTTTTTGTTGGTGCATCAGAAGCTGTAGCGCAAGCGATATTTGGCGCCGGTTATGGAATTATAAATGGTGTGAGTAATGTTGCCAGTAGTGCATCACAATCTATATTGTCAACTGTTGGCCTTGATCGTGATACTCAAGGAAATATTAAACGGATTAGAGGAGCTATACATAAAGATCCAGCAGAAATTAAAGCTCAGCTTCCAACGCCCAAGGAAAGCCAAGCTGAGAAATTATCAGACGTATCAAACAAAGAAAAACCTGATGATGGGAAAGATGCAAAGAAAAAGCAAAAACAAACTGAGGAACAACTAAAAGCACCGAGCAAAAAAAAACGCAGTAATCAAGAAGATTCTGGTGAAGCAACAAGCACTTCTAGTGATGATCACCAATCTAAGGAGGATGAGAAAAAGAATTAGAAGGAGAGGATATGATTATCATGTAGTAACTAATTAAAAAGATGTTTTAAATAAAGTTTTAGAAATTTATTTCTATATTTGGAAAAAGTTTAGATATGCAGTTATGCTTAAGCAAATTTTGGTTTAGGTTACTACTTCTTACAGCTTATGTGCTGATAACAGGTTGTGATAAGCATGATATGCCTTTTCCAAGATGTATATCTGCTGACTATTTTGGTCCTGAACCTATTACGGTTGGTGCTCATTTTCCAATCGGTCATAATGCGTTTTTTCCAGATGATGGAGAGATTATTGACCCTGATACTGGCGAAATTAATTATGGTTTTCACCATAACCAAGTGGTGAAATGGAAAGATACTGGACTAGAAACCAATGGAGATGATTTAATAGTGCGAGTTAATGGTGCATGGACATCTTGGAGTAATAATAACAAAAGAGAATCTCAAGGTAGTTACAGTTTGCAAAGTTTAGAGCAGCTAAAATATGCAACCAGATTTGAAGGCGAACAAGGTGATGATAATTTGCCTAACTTTCACTTGGTTTGTAATGATTATAAACCTAGTACACCACAGAACGTTTCAAGTAATCTTAACGCAAGTTGCACTGTGAGTTGTAACTGCATTAATAAAGATGATAGCAAGAGTACAGTGTCACGTGGGGCTCCATGTTGGTTTACCAAAGGTTATGGCGCTTATCTTCTATTTAAATCAGGTGATGGCAACCCTAATGAAAGTCTGCAATCAATGCGTAATCCTTCATTTCCCACTGTACATTTAGGTTACAACTCTACAGCAGAAGACGGAAGTGGACTGTTTACTCTAGAAAGAAATAGCACTAAATTAAAGGACCAAAATTGTGATACAGTGAAATTAAAAAAGGGATGGAAAATATATGTAAAAATATTAGACAGATATTACTTAGATAATGTAGGTGGCTACTCCTTTGAATTTTTGAGTGGAGTGCAGAAGCCAAGTACCTTTGGATTTTTTGATTACGTTTATAACTATTTAAAATGTGCATTATTGATTAACGAAAATTGTGAAAAGCATTTTGACAGTAAAGATCCTGCAGCTGCACAAGCTATATTTCAAAACATAGCGGAAAAAAGCACGAGCTTTCACAATTTTGTTCTTTCTTTGCTTGTTCTATTCATAGTAGTCTCATCGCTTCTTTATCTTTTTGGTATGATACGAGAAACTAAGCATGATATGCTCATCAGGATGATGAAAATCACTCTAGTAATAGTGCTTATATCTCCTGGAAGCTTCAAGTTTTTCTATGATCATTTTCTTATTTTATTCGTTAAAGGCCTTGAACAATTGATAAGTATAATTACTAATTTTGCTCCCAACATGAACACCGGAAGTGATTCAAGCATTGCTCAAGGAGATGAAGCTCGTGTTAAGTTGTTTAGCTCTATGGAAGATATGTTTAACAAGTTTTTTGCTTACTCCGTTTGGAAAAAGTTTGCGGCGTTTTTGCATTACCAAATGTGGTCAAGCATTCTTATGGTGCCAGCAATTTTCATAGGGATCGTCTTATATTTTCTGTTGTGTTTGTATGCTTACATAATATTTCTTTCGGGCTTTGTAGGTATAGCTTTTCTTATAGCTATAATGCCACTGTTTCTAATCTCTATTTTATTTTCACCGCTAAAAAGCTTATTTGAAGGTTGGATAAAATTTTGTATTAGTTTCTGTTTGCAATCAATTATAATATTTACCCTGCTGTCATTGCTGGCTGCAATCATAATGAATACCTTTTACAGACAGTTAGGTTTCACTGTATGCTACAATAAGTGGTTTGAAGTGAGGTTATGTGCTCCAAAATGGGTATTTGGTGGTTTTTGTATCATTGATAAGCAATACTTTGGTTGGACTCCTGGGCAAATTTTTGTGCCCTACTCTATTGGAGAGGCTTCCCCACTGAATGTAGACAAAAGCATAGAGGGTGTAGAAAAATTAAGCAGAGAAGGTGGTACAATAAAATTTACTGGAGGTGCTGGATATATCCCTCTCCCACCGGATTACCCTAAAAATGAAAGCGGTGAATATATAAAAGGTTTTCGTTATATAGATTATCCTTTCTTCAATCCAATAATTCCTGGCACTAAAGATAATCCAGCGGACCATTATATAGCAGAAAATGACATTATAGTTGATGATAGTTGCAGTGCAAAAGACCTAGTACGTTTAACAAATAGTTTGCTACATGCAGTAGAAAAGGCTGATATTCTATTGTTGATTGACAGTATAGATAAAAAGATAGGTGGTGAGATAAAAAGGCGTTATTGTCAATCTCAACAATATGAAGAAAAATGCAAAAATTATGAGGAAATAATAGGCGACCACAGAAAGGGCATCATTCGACCAAATTTAAAAAGTGAAATAAGGTCTTTAGTGCAGAGTGTGGTAGAAAATCAAGGTTGTAGAATACTGAAAATCCATGATTCCAACAGTGAATGCTGTCAGAGATGCAAAGATTGCAAAGGCTATCAAGAAAATAGCGATTACCAAAGGGTACAAGACATACAGAGAGGTTATTTAATCAATGCAGGAGAGATCTTTATATTATTCTTACTTTCATTTTTAATGTTCTACTTACGCGAGTTTGTACAACAAATAGGCTCAAGTATAACTGGTGGTGGATACAGCGTTTACAATATATCTAAAATGTATGAAGGAGGTGGTATATTACCCCAAATTAATTTGCCATTTAAAGTAGGTGGACAAGACATTAGCTTAATGCATGCTATTTCTATGCCTAAGCATTTGTGGCAAGATGCAGTTGGTGGAAGGTTAGATACTCTCAGTAAATTTGCTACTGGGCTCCCTAACCAATTGGCTGGAGGTACAGCTAATTTATTAGGCAGAATACCAAAGGTGGGAGGTGTATTGAAACATGCTATTGATATACCACGTAGGCTTGTAGGTACTACGGTTGAGGCAACAAAATTTACAATATCACCTGAAAATGACGTTGATAAGCTTGAAGAAAGAATTTACAGAGCATTTGGAGTTGATAAAGAAGATATCACACACAGGAGGATTGGTAGATATTTAGATTATTACAAAAGATATGTAGGATCACATTTGGGCTACACAATAGAAGATGCCATGAAGTTTACTTGGAGACATGGTCTTGATTCTATAGGAAAGCATGGCTATAACCATAATCTACTTTATAGGATAAAAGAATACAGGAAAGCGTTCTTAGAAAAACTTCATGATGACACCATAGGGCGCAAGAGGAAACCGGAGAGGTATAAAGATAAAGATGATAACAGTCAACCTAATACACCAGGTTTAAAACAAGACAGGAATCTATCGAATGAATTAATAAAAAGAGGTGTATCGAATAAGCTAACAAAAGATAGAAATAGTGAATAGGATAACAATGAAAGCTAGTAAAAAAAATTTCAAGGGCTTTGATTATTATAAACTGCAACAAGACGATTATGGTAACATAAAGTTAAATGACTATAATGACGTTTTGAATGCGCGCAGAGCAAGAGTGGACTTATTGCTGGATAACACTAAACAAAATGACATTAATCTTTCAAAGCTAGATAAAGCCCTTAGTGAGAAACTCATAAATGATAGAGGATTGTTGTCTGAATTTGATCAGGAAGATCGAGAAATTGTGCAGGAAGAGCTTAAGGTGCTTGATGTTTTAAACAATCTTGATGATCTTGTAGACATTAAAAGCGAAGATCTATTAGAGGTTAGTTTACTGCTGTCAGATCTTAGCTTCATCGAGAGAAATGTTGTACTCAATAATGATCAGAATTCTAATTTAGCAGAATTTAAAAGTCTATTTATCGAAAAAAGGGCATCTGGTGAGAAATATAGCGATGAAGAATGTAAAAGCTTTCTCAATAACATAGACAAAATTAATACTATGATTAAGTTGGAGTTAGAAAGCAGAATTGAAGGATTAACCCATGATGAAAGGGATGACCATGATGACTTACAGGATGAGATTGGTCATGCAATCGATATAGTTGATAAATCAAAAAAAAGTGATTGATTGATCTTGTGTTTGATGTAAGCAATTCTGGTGGTATCTTCTTATTAATCTGCTAAAGTCGTATTGACATTAATTATGTATTGTTAAATAATTAGTTACTTTGGAGCTCATTTAGTATGCTGCGTATTATTGCAGGAAAGTATCGTGGAAGAAGAATAGCCACAGGCAAGCATTTAGCTGCGCGACCAACTATGAGCATTGTCCGAGAAGCAGTATTTAACATACTCTCCTCGAAAAAAATTATTTACAACTTGAATATACTTGATTTATTCTGTGGAAGTGGTTCTTTTTCATTTGAAGCGCTTTCTCGCGGTGCCAAACATGCATTCATAGTAGATTTAGACTATTACAATTTGCAATTACCTGAAAAAACAGCAAAAGATCTTGGTATTACAGACAGTATTACACTAATTTGTTGCAGTGCTAACGCATTGCCAAAACCTGTTTCAAAATGTGACATAGTTTTTATAGATCCGCCTTATTATAGTAATCTAGTTAACTCAACTTTAGACGGATTGGCTAATTCAGGATGGTTAAGTGACGATGCATTGATAATTTTAGAGGTTAGAAAAAACGAAGATTTTCAGTGCAGTAAAAACTTTAGTGTAATCTTGGAACGTACTTACGGTATAGCAAGAATAATTTTTCTTTCTCTATCAACTTAAACTTGTATATACTCTTCATTGGTGGACCTCAGTTCTATTCCGATCAAACTTTTGGTAATATCACCTTTATCAAGGTAGTCTTCTAGTTCAAGTTTTTCATTGAGTCCACGGTTTGTTAAATATTTACGTATATTATTAATAAATTTATTTTCTATATCCATTCAGCTAAGCGGTGTGAGAGACGATAGATAGGAGATTATGGAAAGGATTTAGCTCCTTTTGTTTCCATGTTAAGTATAATGAAATTACCCATTCAAAAAATGCATTTCTTTGTCCCGATTATGTAAAATATGGATTTTTGTATAAACGATATAATGCAGTGTTTGCCGTTCAGTATGGTTGTTCGTTAGCAGAATGTTTCCTGGTTCATCCAAAAATTTCCACATCGTCCTTTCAACTTCAAAATATTTTTTGCAACTCGAGAGGCTCCAATTGTTTTAGGTAACTGGGATATCTCCTTCAAGTAATACCTTGTGCACTTTCACAATTTTCTGGTACGCCTGACAAATCTTAAAATATCTATCTCATTCTTTAGTAAGGCTCTTTTAGTGCAAATAACTCAGCAGCAACGTTTCTTAAATAACAGGCGAGAACTTTGACTTCTCTGTTACAACTATAGGCTAATCTTTCAAAATCTCTTGATAAATGAGTCCAACAAATCTGTCTCTTTTTATCAGTAAAATAACCGTATGCTGCATACCTGTTAGTTATTACTAAGCTATGACAATTGCAGAATTTACTATTTTTTTAAACTTTCATTCCTCTTAACTCTGTCAACTTTACAAAACTTGCCGTATTACTTGTAAACATCCAGCACTAACTAAGCTTACCTTTATTGTAATGGCTGGTTTCGTCAATATAAAGAACTTTGCTTGTACTTACTTCTTGTTTAATCTGCTAATACATTTCTTCACATTTTGAAGCTATTCTATGTTCACTGTTTGATATGCTACCAACACTTATGTTCACATTGAAAATGTCATTATAATATTCGCTATTCCATATTTCGAATTTTTATAAAACTTGCTGAATGCTGCAATTATCAACTTAACCCTTGGCCTAAATGTGTCTGGTATAACACCTTCCGGTAAGTTGATATTCCATTACATAAGACTCGATCTTCGGAAGATCAACTTGGTGGATGTATGGTTTATCACATAATGAATTTTTTGAATTTAAACCGAGCTTTTCCTTTAACTCAGCATTTTCTATCTTCAAAGTCTTGTTCTCTGCCTTTAGACTTTCATTCTCTCTTTCCAATCTTTCTATTTTTGTTTCTAACTTTGCTATTTTCTGCTCCAGACTTCTGTAAAGTTCTAAAAGATTTACCATATTACCTCACTTTTGCTCTATCGTTATCTTTTATACTACCTTGTCTATCTTATTTTGCTACTCCGCTGAATGGATACGTAATTCAGCACTTTCTTCCTGTCATGAAAATAGCTGACACATGACTACATAAATGTCGTGATTTAACCGTCTAAAGGGGAAGAGTGTAATTCTAATATCTCTTTATTTGTTACCTCAGTGCTTCCTTCTCCTGTCATTCCAGTACCCTCTTCTTGTCATACTAGTGCGTGACACTATTTTCGTTTGTTCCTAAATTGCTTCAGCTACAAATACTAAGAAATTTAACAAATAGAAAAGAAGGTAAAAGAAACCCCTGTGGTTGGCTAGTTATCCATATGTACCTCAAATATTGGCGTTTTCTATTCTAAACGCTGTGATTCGGCTATTTTTATCTAACCTAATGTTAAGAAACTTATCTAAGCAGGAAAAAAGGCAAAAAACCCTAAGATAGCTAGTATTCAAGTATTCCCTTATCAATTTGACATTTTCTACTATCTTAAACGCTATATAAGCATATTTCATGCTTATATAGATAAAAACCCAGATTTACAAAGACATAAGGTACATATAGTACAAAAAATTAAATATAATACACCTAATACCCTAAATTTTTTGTCATTGACCTGCACAGATTATGAAGATAAATAAATAGCTTTAATACTATGATAAGAAGACTATTAAACCTGTCAAGCAAATTTTTGCATTTCTATGAGTTACTTAGATGATATTGAAAATAAGATTACTTTGAACAATTACTTAAATATTCTCTGCTCCCTGGTTTGATTATAGGCAGTTTTTTCAATTCTTCAGGAAGCTCTGCTTCACTGTAATTTTTAATGCTGAGCTCAAGTAAAGATATGATAGAAAAAGGTAATTTTGTTTCACTATTTCTCTTTATTAGGGAAGCTTCAGCAACGACTTTACCTCCCATATCTTCTGCACATTTCACAGCTTCAAGTGAAGATTTGCCTGTAGTTATTACATCTTCAACTAGTAATATTTTCTCACCTCGTTTAATCTCAAATCCACGGCGCAGTTCAAACTTGCCATTAACGCGCTCGCAAAACATTGTTTTCATTCTAAGTTGCCTGCCAATTTCATAGCCAACAATTATCCCACCAATTGCAGGAGAGAGTATTAAATCTATGGAGCTGTTTAGCTCTTTTTTTATTTTATTTGCCAGTAGCTCACAGACTTTCATTGCTCTACTTGGATTCTCAAAAATCTTAGCGCATTGTGTGTATGTATCACTGTGCAGCCCTGATGACAGCACAAAATGCCCATGCAAAATTGCTCCGGCTTCCTCAAATTCTTTTATTATTGGGTTCTCTTTGTCTAACATCATTTTTAGATTTCACCCTTATATTCTTTATTAATTATCTGGGTTACACAAACATCAGACCAGACATTTATAGCAGTTTCAAACATATCGATGATCGTGTAAATAGGCAAAATTAGTCCCATAATGTACAGAGGAACGTTCATCGATACGAGATAACTAGTTGCCATAAAATAGCATCCCATCGGTACTCCAGCGTTGCCAATTGCAGCGCCTGTAGCTAAAAAAATCCATATGAATATTTCGCTCAAGGAAAATGTGCACCCATTCATCTCTGCAACAAACATTACTGTAATCAAAATAAACGTGGCACATGCATTCATATTGATTGTTGTGCATATTGGTAAAATAAAAGACGACAATTTTTTTGGCACTTTTAGCTTATTTTGCACGCAGTCTATGGTTGTAGGCAGTGTTGCACTGGATGATTTAGAGAAAAACGCAAGCGTCAATGCTGGCATGACTCCCCTTAGTGTTTGAATTGGTGATATGCCCTTACACCACATAAGTAGCGGTAAAATCAGAAACGCTTGCACGGAATTTGCAGACATTATGCAAGCAAAATACCACAAAAGACTATAAAATTCGCTGCCACCTTTTAATTCATGCAAAAAACATGTGATAAAAGACCATACAGCAAGTGGGATAAACTTTAATAACCATTGAGCAATTTTAAGTAGCGTGTCAAACAGTGCAGAGAATACCTGGTGTAATATATCTTGTTTTCCTTTTGGAAGTGAAATAATGGCTCTACCCATCAAAAAAGCGATCAATATGCTACCAATAGTGTTATTTTTGAGAAAAACTTGCATAAAATTTGAAGGAATGAGTAATTTCAAATATGAAAAGTAATTATAATTGCTATTGCTCGCACTTTCTATCGTGTTACTTATGAAGTTTTTTCTTACTGGATCTATTAGCAGATAAAATGATAAAGCAACAAATGCAGCTATAATAGTTGTAAGCAGCGTATAAAATAGTGTTTTCTTAACTAAGGTTTTAATTTCGATTGAATCTTTAAGCCCAGAAATTGTGGATACTATAGATAGAAAAACCAAGGGTAAGCTTATTAATTTTAACAGACTGATAAATATACCACTAAATAGCCTTGCTACTTCAAATGCAACTTCATTGTTTAGATGGTAAGCAACTATTGCAAGTAGTATAGAAAAGAGTATTGCGAACTTATGCATTGGAAACAAAACTTGAAAGTGAAATTATACAACAATTTCGCTGCTTTGGAATTAGATTGATGGGTAGAATAACTTGATAAATCAGAAAAAATTAAGTAGCATTTTGTTATTAATTAGGTGTTGAAGATGTGAATAGTACGGCAAGGAATAAAATAGACGTAATATTGGATATAACATATACAGCAGTTATAGTAGGTAGTCTAGGTATTGTAATAGGTGCGTTTTTAGGTTGTATACCAGGGTTGATGTCTTTATCACCATTTGCTGTATTGTAATATTGCTGCTGTTGTTTCTACAACGTTTTTGTACTATTTAATATGTTTACTATGTGATTTTTTTTAAATGTTTGATCAACCGCCAGATAAAAAACAATCAGGGTGCAGTTTTCTTAGTGTAGAGTATATTTTTAGCATGGTAATGGAAGTTGGCCTTAGCGCAGCTGTAAATGCTACTCCTAGTGTAATATTAAATATAGAATTAGCTGCTGAACTTGATGGATCAATAGAAGTTGTTCATTGATTGCAAGTTTCCTTGTAACAGAATATATCATCATGCCTGCGGTTAAAAAAATAAAGGAATATTTTACCTCGCAGGAAAAGAACACTTACCCTATAGGGGAATCTGATAAAGATGGACT
Organism: Wolbachia endosymbiont strain TRS of Brugia malayi; assembly: GCF_000008385.1. Classification (NCBI taxonomy): domain Bacteria; kingdom Pseudomonadati; phylum Pseudomonadota; class Alphaproteobacteria; order Rickettsiales; family Anaplasmataceae; genus Wolbachia; species Wolbachia endosymbiont of Brugia malayi. Next base: position 1,046,003 of record NC_006833.1, on the reverse strand, counting down.
ACAACCTAATAGTACTCTTGGATCAACTGATCCTTAAAGCGTTGAAGGTAAAGACAAGGACTTAGTGACTTAAAGCACCAATTTCTTTGGATCAACACATAATTCTACTAGAAGTTTTGTGACTGTAATTGCAGAAAACATCGAACATAAGATTCCTATTGATAAGGTAATAGAAAAGCCTCTGATTGTTCCGCTGCCAATAACGAACATTATCCCAGCAGCAATTAACGTAGTGATATTTGAATCAAGGATTGTCTTTATTGCATTCTTAAATCCTTCTTCAATGGCGCGAACTATTCTTTTTCCGGATCTTATTTCTTCACGAATGCGTTCAAATATCAAAACATTTGCGTCTACCGACATACCAACAGTTAGCGCAATGCCGGCAATTCCAGGTAGAGTAAGAGTTGCTTCAAGTAAGGTGAGAATTAATAGTATAGAGATTACATTAAAAAGCAGTGCAACAGAGGCCAATAAACCTAACTTGCCGTAAATCATAATGATAAATAAAGCAACGGCTACGATAGAGATTATCACTGCTATTTCTCCTGCTTTTATTGACTCTTCTCCAAGACTTGGACCAATGTTTTTTTCTTCTATTATTTTAAGTGGTGCTGGCAATGCGCCAGATTTTAAAAGTATTGCAAGCTCACTTGCTTGTTTTTCAGTGAAATTGCCACTAATTTCTCCCTCTCCGTTTAGAATTGGTTCACGTATTGTTGGCACAGTTAAAACTGTGTTATCTAAAACAATTGCAAAGGGTTTTCCCACGTTTTCTTTAGTGATTTTCGCGAATCTTTTACTCGCTATGCTGTCAAATTTAAAATGTACTGTTGGTTTACCAAGTGAACCAGATCTAACTGATGCGTTAACCAGAGAATCACCGCCTATTTCAGTCTTGCGGAATATTGGGTAAGAATTGCCTAGAGAATCCTTGAGTATGACAATCGTTTTATGGTCTACATCCTGCATTTTGGCTACGTTAGTGTTTACTAAATGGAAAGCTAGCTTGGCAGTTTTGCCAAGCAGAGATTTTATTTGTTCCGTGTCTTCTACTCCAGGTACTTGAACTAATATCTTATTCTGTCCTTGTTTTTGCACACTTACTTCCTTAGTACCAAGCTTATCTAAACGTCTTTGGACATTACTTATCGACTCTGAAATTACTTCATTGATTAGAGAATTCTTATAATAAGGCTTGTATGAAATGAGAATCGAGGTACTTTTTCTATTCAGCTCTAAATTTGGGTTTATTTTGTAAACTAATGCTGAAACTTTTTTATAGTCATCAATATTATTTAAAATCACAACTACTTGTTTACCGCTTTGTACGCTGGATTCAATGTTTTTTATCAGCAGGCTTTCTTTTATCTCATCGGCTAACATACCCAACTTTTCTTTGAAATAGAAATCCAAATCTACATTAAGAAGTAAAGATGATCCACCTTTTAAGTCAAGCCCTAAGCTTATTCTCTTTTTTGAGATAAAAAACTTATTATTAAAGAAGTTTGGCAGTATTACGTATAAGGCAAGCAAGAAGATGCATAACACTGACAAGGATTTGATTATAAGCCTGTTGCACATAAGTTGTAGGTTTAAAGTTGTAGTGTAAGTTAGAAATGAATTTTTGTAAAATTCTCTATCGTTTAGTAACCTACGGTATCACTCAAATAGCTTACAAAAATGCAAAAAATTACTTAACACACTTTGCTAGCTTTTTCATCATAGTAGTGGAGCTATTTATAGCTTCTCGATCTGTGCAGATTAAAATGGCAAGAAAACCTTATATTTGGTATGCTGCTGTTTTAATTTTTCGCACTATTTGCACCTTATACCTTTAAAATCTAGGTTCTTACCTATATAAGCTGAAGTGCGCTTATAAAACGTTTAAGATGTCACCCAACGTCAAATTTTTAAAATAAAGAGTTAGTAACTAGCTACTCCAGTTTTTTTTGCCTGGTAAGTTCCTTAAACATTAAAGCTAAGGTTATTTGCTTTAAAAAGCAGCTAAATTGCAACTTTTAAGACTGAAAAAACGCCGATACTGAAAACAGATAATGATCAAGTGTTCCTTTTGCCTTTCTCTTGATTATTTAATAAATTTCTTAGATATTTTCTTAAATTTTATAGCTAAAGTGATACCAATAATCGTCATTCTACTGCTTGTTAGTGGATAAGATACTGCAAATGAATCGCGGTATGATATCTGTGGTTAGGCATATAACTTGTAAGTTGTGATGGAAATCTTTTGGGTTTTAGGTATAGCTGCATTTTCTGTAAAATTATCTTGGGTTTTTCTTTCCTATTCTCACTCTCTACTGTTTTACCACTCCAACCTGCACCAGCATGGTCGTGATCTTCTATAATATAATCCAATATTTCAGTAGAGATTCTTTGGCTGGAACGTATTTGTCGCATTGGAGACGAATCAATTACATGCTTGTTTGTACTTTTTACAATATGCGGAATAACTAGATATCTTCTAATATTATCATCATCACCACTGAGAGTTTTGTGTGATAAACAGCTTTCTATTCCCTTGAGGACATAATCAGAAAAATGTTTGTTGCCTGTACTAAAGTCTGCACCTACTTCTGGACGCTATGCTGCAGTTTTGATTAAATTAAAGCGTTCTTTGCAATTATCGATATCACTATTTATTTTGCATAACTACTCAACTGTTGCAGAGTCAGTGCATCCTTTGCTTTTGATTTCTTTTAGTCTGTGATCATTTGTTAATTTAAATTGCTCCCATGATGAAGCTAATTCACTAACACGATCAGTAATATTAGTAAGTGACAAAATAGCCTCCTTTGAGGTGAAAATATGGTTTTAGCTTGCTCCTACTGCATTAGGGGTATACAGGTTATATCTTTAGTGTTATCCAAGTATCGAAATCTAGTCTCCGTAGACTAAACAAGTCTTTAGGTTCCAGTACTATCCGTTAGGACAACACCACTTATTTACCTGTTAAAGATATAAACAAGAAAACAATACGGCACTACTTAAATAGTGCCGCAAGTTATTAAATAATTACACTTAACTAAGTTAAGTGAGGAAAAATATGAAAGATAACTTTACTATGTAATGTTTACTTTTTCATGTCAAGCACTTTTTTAATTTTTTTCGTAGCCTTCGTTAACTAAGTGATTTCAATATTAATTCTGCACTGTTTGCAGGACTATTACTTTTTGTAATAGGTCTACCAATTACAATATAATCAGCTCCTGAATTTATTGCTTCTTTTGGTGTCGCTGTCCTTTTTTGGTCATCATGACCAAAACCTACACGAATTCCTGAAGTAATAATTTTAAAGTCTTTACCACATTCTTGATACACTTCTTGAGCTTCTAATGCCGAGCAGACTATTCCGTGTAGTCCAACCTTCTTTGCAAGCTTTGCAAACAGAATTACCTGTGATTTTACCTCTCTTGCTATTCCAAGTTCGCTCAAATCCTCATTGCTCATACTGGTTAATACTGTTACTCCAATTAGTTTCGTTTTTGTGTCTTTCACTATACTTAGAGCCTCTTCAAGCATTTTTGTTCCACCGCTGATATGTAATGTTAATATTTCAATATTCAGAACTTTTATCGCTTCAACTGTTTTAGCTACAGTGTTTGGAATGTCGTGCAATTTCAGATCCAAAAAAGTTGGTACATTGCACTTTGCAACTTCTCTCACTCCAGAAGGACCATGAGCGGCGAAAAATTCTAACCCCAGCTTTATCATGCCAACCTTGTCACGCAAAGTATTAGCCAAGGATATGGCCTCATTTAAGTCTTGCGTGTCTAGTGCGCATATTATTGGATTCATTGTATACCTCTACGTCTTTTTGTAGACTATAAAAATAACTATTGCATTTTGCAATTTCTTTTATTACAAAAAGATCGCGGCAATTCTTGATCTATAAGGCACTAAGTAGGCTCATTTAAGTTCCGTGTATCCAGTCTAATGTGCAATGCGTAGTAACATCAGTGTGTTTAATCGGAGTAGAATATCTACTGGTATATCCAAGATCTTCTTCTGTACATGCAGCCTCATTTGGCTTTTTGTATAGCAATTTTTTTGGAGTGGATATGTCTAGTTTCTGGAGTTGTTCATTAGCACACTTACCTTCACCTATTACTTCAAGTTCTGATAAATGTTCACTGCTTTTTGTATCCCTAAAGTAAAATTAATTAACTCATCTTTCATTTTTGTGGAAGAGGCTATCAGTCTTTAAAAGATTTTATGACTGTTTTAAGTGCTCTGCAGTATAACGGTCATGTTTTTGTAGACCATCTATATTTCATTTTTTACATATAGGCTACGTAAACTAATTAACTATTTCTTGCACATAGTATTCATGTATGTGTGTGATTCTACCGAGTTAGTGGCTTCTCGTTTTATCACTGTTACTATTACACTGAGTGCAGTAAATACTGCTTATCCTTGTACATTCTCTCCTTTGCTCTTCAAATTTGTTCAGACCTTTATTGTGACTACTTTACACTATTTCTGATATGTTAAGAAGATCTGCATTTTCTACTTTTAAAAACGGTAATTTCTTATTCAACTTTTCGTTCTCTTTTAATAAATTGCGGTTTTTATCTCTTAAATTATCGTAGCTTGTCTCTAGATCCTCTAACTTTTTTTCTAATTCCTTATTTTTATTTTTTTCTTGACTAAAAATTTCTCCAATTTCCTATTCTTACCATTACTGCCAGCTATTTGCTTTTCTAATGCATCATGTAGTTCTTCTTTTGATTTTAACCGTATCTCTAGCCACTCTACTTCTTATGTTCTCGTTTTTAACCTATTTCTAATTGTCTCTTTTCTTCTTCTAACATAGTTACTTGATCATTCAGAGAAGAAACCTTCTCTTGTAATTTACAGGGTGAATTATCATACTCATGTCTTAAATTGTATAGTTACATCTTACGTAACTGGCCTTGTAAATTACCTTTTTCCTCTTTTAGTTTCTTATTTTCATCACATAGCTCTTCGGTATAATGAAAAAAATTATTCTTTTCGCATTCTAACTGACCTACTTGCATACTCAACTCTGTATTTTTACAGCATAACTCCTTTTTCTCGCTATTAATAATATCTATTTGACTTTTTGATCCTGGATTTCACTATCCTTATCACTTAATTTTTTTAGAGTATCATCTGATTCTTGCTGTGCATTAGCTTCTTGTTCCATCAATTGACTCACTTCCCTACTTAACCCTTCAATTTTGCTTTTTAAATCTTACTTCTTTCGAGTTAATTTATTTAATTAATTATTTAATTACTCCACTTTTTTATCTGTAGCTTATCTAGCTCTTTTTTCTAGAGTTATTTTATTTTCTAACTCTTGCTCTTTTTCAGCAAATTTATTTTTCTCAACCTCTAATTTCTTATTACTACTAATCATTTTGCGTGAAAGTGCGAGCACCAAAACAGAAAATATAAGTAAAATCAAGGCAATATGCAGAGATATGTTAAAAGGCTGTAACTGAAAGACAAGAATCCAACGAAAAAGGCCACAGCAAGTATCCTGGATGCAATCAATGATAAAGTAGCAAAAGCACCAGCTATAAGATATGGTACATTGTTTTTTTATATGAATCTCCCACTATCGTCCTTTCATAGTAAAACGACTGCTAAAGTAGTATGAATGCTAAAGGGGATCAAGTTAGATTTATATAATAATTAGTATAAATCTATACTTACAATAAACTTCCCATTTTCAGTTATAAGTCCTGCTTGTGCGTTTTCACTCCATTCTATCATTTCAGCATTACAGACTGTCTGTAAATCATTCTGCGCAGACTGATTCAACTTATCCTCTTTTACATTTGCTTTTATCATTAACTTTTTTATCAAATGCTTAACTGATACATTATTGTCCGCTTTTATTTTTCTCACGAGGTTTAATATCTGCATGAATTTATCCCCCATTTCTTCAGAATGCTTATCATAGATAAGCTCCTCCTTATTCGGCCAATTACCTCGATTGTGCACAGAATTATCGCTATATAGTTGGTGATATATTTGTTCAGTAATATATGGCAGAAAAGGTGCAAGTAACCGCAAAATAGTATTTAATACATATGTCAAACTTTGTTTCGCACTTAAGTTTGCCTTGCTGCTTACTTTATCTCCATATGCACGTTTTTTTGCTAATTCCAAGTAATTGTCACAAAAGTCTTTCCAAAAAAATCCTTCTACTGCACCCAAAGCTTCACAGTATTCGAATTGTAATAAGTTATTCGTTGCTTTTTCTATAACTTTATATAGTTTAGACAATATCCACTGATCCATTGTCTCACTGACAGAATTTATGCTTACAGCTTGATATCTTTCCATGAATATAGAAACAAACTTGCTGGCATTCCAAAGTTTTGTAACGAGGCGCTTGCCAATTTTGAGTATGTTTTCAGAGTAGACTGTATCAACTCCAAGCCTTGAGTTTGCTGTCCAATAACGCACTACATCTGCACCATATGTATCAAGTATCGATTTTGGAGTTATTATATTACCTTTTGATTTACTCATCTTTTTCTTATCATCAGCCAGGCACCAGCCACTGACCATGATATTTTTCCAGGGTAAAGAATTTGCATGGTAGTATGCTTTCAAAATCGTATAAAAAGCCCAAGTTCTTATTATCTCATGACTTTGGCTGCGTAGGTCTGCAGGAAATATCGTATTATAACGGTGATCTGGCAAGCTAAACTCACTGTTTACTGCCAACGCACTCAGTTGAGGAGTGATCGCACTTGTCGCCCAAGTATCCATTACATCTTGATCTGGGACCACCTCTTCCTTACTATACCCTTTCGGCAAGTCTTTCAATGGATCTACAGGCAGATCCTCTACTTCAGCTAGGATGACTTTGCCTTCTTCGCCTTTACGTCTTGAATACCACACTGGAAACGGTACACCAAAATAACGTTGCCTTGAGATACACCAGTCCCAATTTAGCCCTTCTATCCACACTTCCATACGCTTACGCATGGTACTTGGATACCAGTTGCATTCTTTTACTTTATCTAATACCTGAGCTTTTTGATCTAAAGTCTTAATAAACCATTGATAAGTAGGTAATATTTCAAGTGATACACCAGACCTCTCTGCACACTTGACAGAATGAGAAATGTTAGTGCTTCCTGTCAAAAGTCCTCTTTCAGTTAGAATTTTAATTATTTTCTTTCTTGCTTCTTTAACCTTTAGTCCATTGATTTCATCGTAGATTCTAGTGTTACGCACTGGAATAACATCGTAGTGTGGCGAAATGGCACCTTCCTTTATCACCCCAGTACTTCTTTCCCCTGTCATCCCAATGCCTTGATACTGAGATCTATTATTATCGTACATTGAATCTAGATTTATCTTCCCATCCTGATCGATGATAATTTTCATTGGCAAATTATGCTTTTGTTGCCAATATATGTCGAGCTCATCACCGAATGTACAGCACATAACAAGCCCAGTGCCTTTATCTATTTTAACTCTACCATCAGCTATTATTGGAACTTTGACTCCTATTATTGGTACTACAGATGTTTTTCCGATTAGATGAGCGTAACGTGCGTCCTCTGGATGGCAAAAAACTGCAACACATGCCAGAAATAACTCAGGTCGCGTAGTTGCAATATCGATCTGCTCATTTTCTTCAGTAGAAAAAGTTATTGTGTTTAAAGATGACTCACAGACTTTATCTTCTATTTCTGCTTGCGCAATTGCTGTCTTATCAACTGGATCCCAAAGAATAGGCTGCATCTTTCTATATGCATATCCCTTATTATATAGATCAATGAACGACATTTGAGAAAGTGTCACAGTTTCTTTGCTGATTGTGTGGTATTCTAAACTCCAGTCATAACTAATACCAACTGATCTCAATAGTTCCTTGAATTCCTGCTTTGATTTTTCAATAACTTCATGGCACATCTCTATAAATTTTTCTCTCCCAACTTCTCTTGCACGGGTTTTATAGGTTTGTTCTACCAACCTTTCGGTAGGAAGGCCATTATCGTCAAACCCAATTGGATAAAAGATATCTTTTCCAAGCATGCGTTGAAATCTTGCAATAAAGTCTGTGTGACAGTAGCTGAATATGTGACCAATATGCAGTTTGCCCGATATTGTTGGTGGAGGTGTATCTATAGTAAAAGTGTTCTCTTTTTTACCATCCCATTTATAGACCCTACTATCTTCCCATAATATATTATACTTATTTTCGACTTCTTTGAAGCTATATTTTTCTTTTAACATGATCACTTGAATATTTCTTAATTTCAAACTGTAGCAACATAAGCAAGATTTCCCTATATATAACTAAATTTCCTGGACCCAAGTGTCAAGCATATATCTGGGTGACATCTTTATTGGACTCTTAAATTGCCTTAGCTATAAATTTTAAGGAATTTATCAAGTGGTAAAAAAGGCAAAAAAACCCTGGTTATTATCTATTTAAAAACATTGGCATTTTTTTATATTTTAAATACTTAATAATCGTGACTCAGCTGTTTTTTAATGCAACTAACCTTTAGGCATAAATGTCTAAGAAATTTATTAAGCAGAAAAAAACAAAAGGTGTCCCGTGGTAGATAGTGTTGCTTTCTAATCCTGTAAGTTGGCGTACTATACTGTCTTAAACGCTTTATAAACGAGTTTCAGCTTATATAGGTAAGAACCTAGAAATGTTATGAAGACATAAGGTGCACATAGTACAAAAAATTAAATATAAGGTGCCAACTATGTGTAATACTTTGTCATTTTAACCTGCACAGATTGAAGGTAACTGAATACCTCCAGTATCGTGGTAGGGGGCAGGGAAGTTTATCAAGTAGTTTTTTAGTACCGTTCTCCCTCTTTTCAAATCACAATGTTCGTGCAGTTGTATACCAAGTACTGGACAATAAAGGATAACTTAAAAAACCAGTAATAATTAGCTACTTTTAACATCATTTAGCAAATTTCTTACTTTTTTTTTACTTTACTAAAGAACCCTTCAGATTGCTGTTGTATACTTGCATTTTCCTCTTCTTCAAGTGCTTTTAATAGCTCAATTTGCTTTTTAGTTAAATTATTAGGATTTAAAGTCTCAACTATTATCTGTACATATAAATCACCACGAGCATATGAGTTCATATAAGGCATGCCCTTTTCCTTACAACGTAATTTGGTACTAGTCTGAGTACCTTCTGGAACTTTTACTTTTATTTTAGCTCCATCAATAGACTGAACATCAATTTCACCACCAAGCACTGCTAGTGTCATTCTTATAGGTACTTTACAATGTAAATCTGCTTTATTTCTGGTAAAGATTTTATGTGGAGTAATTTTAACATATACATATAAATCGCCGCTTTTTCCACCTTTTGCTCCAGCTTCTCCTTTACCACTTACCCTTACCTTAGCACCTTCTTCTATCCCCTTTGGGATTGAAACTGATATATTTACTTCATCTCTTCTACGACCACTTCCATTACATTTCTTACATTTATTCTGTATTATTTCTCCTTCTCCATAGCATGTAGTACATGTTCTTTCGATTGTAAAAAAGCCCTGTTGTGTTCTAATCCTACCACTTCCTTGGCATGTATGACACTGAACCGGTTTGGTTGCTCCTTCACTACCTCTACCTTGACACATGTCACATTTTACGTTTGTGACATAATGTATAGGTGCTTGTATTCCTTTAAACGCATCTTCTAAGGTAATTTCAAGATCATAGCGTAGGTCTGCCCCAGGTACTCCCGTTGTGCTTCTTTTTGCTTTTGACCTACTTGAGCTACCAAATTCCCCACCAAAGAAGTCATTGAATATGTCACTAAAATCTCCTGCAGAGCCAAAACCTTGGCTAAAGTCGAACCCACCGGAAGCACCTTCGTGACCATAACGATCATAGCCTGCTCTTTTCTCAGAATCAGATAGGACTTCATACGCAGCTGTTATTTCTTTAAATTTCTCCTCTGCTTCTTTATTGCCAGGATTCCTATCTGGATGATACTTTAACGCTAATTTTTTATATGCTTTTTTTATCTCATCAGTACTAGCATTTCTATCTACCCCCAGCAGCTTATAGTAGTCTTTTTTACTCATATATAACAGTTCAGTATTTAATTTTTAAAGATAGGTATTGCATATATCAATTTCAAGTGTGGCATCTGTTTCCTATCTAGACAAGAACATAGTGCACTAATAATACCGAAAGCAAATTCTTCTCACAACCTTTGTGTTAAACGAGTAAAATTACCATATTTCATACATCTCAAGTGATTGCATGAAAGGTATTACCAAGCCCAGAACTAACAGGAAAACTAAAGTAAACTTATGAAATAAAATTGGAATTTCAATCAGGTCAGTGAAAAATTTTTGCCAGCACCAATTTTACAAATTCTCTCATTTTATAGCCTAAGCTTGTAAAAGTATAGGGTATAGTACAGCATGATGTTATTAACATGGTAGCAAATAAAAATACAGGTATTTAAAGAGAATTTTAATAAATATATGCACAATGGAGTTGAAATTTCGTTTGTGGAAAGAGGTTATTGGGCAATTCACTTAACAAAGCTAACGCATTTTAGCTTGTAGCTAGTTCTTTAGCTACTCTTACGTTACTTGCATCTGTAACATTTGCTGCATTTTCTAGTGTACCTCTTCCTCTAGCCTTTACTTTAGCTATGTTGTCTGTTTTAGCAGCTACACTTTCACATAAAATAACTAGTAGTAATAAGAAAAGGAGAACTGAGAGAGATGAGGTTACTAAAGGAGGGCAAGAACTAGAAAATAATTCTAGAGAAGGAAACTGGGAAAGCCGCAAGCAAACTAATGAAGAAGTTGAAGAATCTATTAAACCAGAAAAGTAGAGAGCTAATTAGTGTAAAACAACAGTTAGATAATACTGTATAAAGAGTTAAATGATAGAGATGGTAAAATCAAAAAGCTAGAGAATAAAATAATAGAGTTAAACGACAAAATAGCTGTAATTGTGGGTGCCTCAAACAAGAATACAGAAAAATTAAGTAGTCAGTTGAATTTGGCTCAAGGAAAGTCTAATGTGGAACTGAAAACGCAGTTCTTCGCAAGGAAAAAGAATTCTTAGAGTACAAATTGGAAGGTAAAATAGACTATATAGCTGAAATATTGCAATGTAAAGACAAATTGGGAAAAGTAACAATCAACGAGATTAATGAAAACTAAGAAAGATTGCATGATATAGACAAACAGTTGCAAGAGCAAGTAAATAATCTAGATAGAACAGAAAAATCTGCAGCAGAATTGGAGAGAAAAATACAAGAACATAAAGAAGAATTTATGAAAAAAGAAAAAAAGCAAACGACTGGAAGAGACAAATACCGTGCTTACAAAAAAGAACAAAACTCTTTTTGATAGGCAAAAAAGAATAACCACTCTGATATGTCAGATTGTAAGTTTTATTGAATAAAAAAGAAAAATTTAAAAAATCTTTATAACAATGTATAAAAAGTAAAACTTTCATAAGTGTACTAACAATTAAAAAGGTTGTAAAGAACTTTAAAACTTTACTTTAGAAGTCAAAAATGCAGCAGAAGAGCTTGGCATACTCATAGAAAGTAAAGAAAGTACTTCATGAGGAATAGAGTAACATGGATAATCCGTAGAGGTTATTAAGTAGCTTAGGCTTGACTAGTTGTAATAATCTACGTGAGTTTACCTATTACAGTATAAGAATTGTGGTAGTACATTTGCAGACATGGCTTCTTGTACTCTACGTTATGCTTTGCTCTGAAGCGTTTGCTTACCTGGTGTGACTCTAACTTATTTTAAAGCCGAGCTTACTTCCTCAACTTAACTATTCCAACACATTCAAAATCAGAGTCCACTTTTACTTCAAGTTGCTTGTGGATATGCTTATTTACATTATTAGCAAACCTGCCTCTAATTAGGACATCCTCCCTGATGTCACAGAAAGAAATATAGTATTATTTGAATTAAGGTGGAATTTTACATCATTTTTGCAATCTTTCAGATATATATCCCTCCGAAAATCTGGTATTTTACTCTGTATAGCCCTTTTAGGATTTATTCGACAGAATTCTCAAAAAAATATGTCTATTTCTTTAGGTACACTTGATGGAATTATGATATCGTCATTAATTCTGTTTTCTTTTAGAGAAAAAAGTTCAATGTATGTCCTTTTTTTACTGTGTTTTTCAAAGTATTTAGGGAGATACATATTAAGATACTCAGAATGTAGTTCTATACGATTTTTTTACTTATATTCTGGATTAAATATATATTTATTGCCATTTTGCTTAAGTTTACATGTTTTAAATTTACCGAGTTCAGTATTGAAATTTCCTGGTTCAATCTCAAAAGCAAGTGCAAGAGTTTGCTTTGAATGATCAAATTCAGTTTTGTCTTGCAAGCTACCTTGTAAGCTGTAGTACTTATTCTCCCCATAATCTTTTCTTTTACCAGTTTCTTGTTTATCTAAACTTTCAACAGTATCAAAAAATTCTTCTTGTTTTTCTAAAGCATCATGTCATATATTCTGCTTATCTCTAAATCAATCTTGTTACCTTTTATTTCTATTTTATTTTCTACGCTTGTTTCTTTTGTATGCTGTCACAACCATTGTCAGCGTTTTGCTTTTTGATAGAGGTGCTTAACGGTGTATGTTTGTTACTTGAAAAAAAATTTTTTACGCTTAATATTAAGCTAACCCATGCAAGTCTAATTTTGCTTAGTAGATCTCTGAAACCTTTTACTCCAACCATATTTTATCCCCTTATAACTCTTTATCGATCATACCAAAAGATGTTGAATATATCAATAAAATACATTAAAATTATTATATTTACTTAATTGTGCTAGCTTAAAGTAAGTAAGGTTTATTAGATTTCAGCATTATACCTACAACTGCACAAATATTGCAGTTTGAGAGACGGTAGGCGTCATTCCAGTAGCTCATAGAAATGCAAAAATTACTTGACAAATTCTAACAGCCTCGTTACCTTGACAATAAGGGTATTTCTGACTCGCAGCTTGTTTTTAACCTATGCAGGTTCAATGACAAAATTTAGTAGAAAAGTTTAGGTATTTGTTGGCAAGTTACATCAAATTATCGCGGCTGCATGTCTTTTAAAATTTTTCTACATTCAGCCAAATTGCGCTTAAACTAAGCGTCGGCAAATTATTACAGCGCCAGTTAAAATTATTATAGGGTTAAAACTTACACTGCGGGAGTTCTTTTGCCTTTTTTTATTTGATAAATTCATTAAATATTTATAACTTAGATTTAGTTGCAATTATGAAGTCAAGTAGTATCTGTTCAGCTAATGGCGTTAACTTAAGGAAAAATATCAGTGATTGTATATAAGATTTTTCTCTAAAGCCCATTGTGCCTTTAGAGAAGTTTACTAAGGGAAGCTCTTAAGTTGGTGCCATTGGCTGAACGGTACGTTTCATGTGATTTAAAGGTAGTAAGTAGAAGTAGTGATGTTTTCGTGGTGAAAGTAATACATGCTTATTGTTAAATCCAAGAAAGTTAGTTTTTGTGCTATAATGGTCCTTTGTTGAAAATAGCGTTGATGAATATCACTACTAGCTTATTAGAGGGTATTAATAATTTAATAGATAGAGCAAAGAATCATCTTGCTAGATATTTTAATTCTACCATAGTATTGTTAAATTTGAAAAATTAGCTTCAGAATTGATCAAGATGTCTTAAAGCACAAATGTGCGTGCAGACTATGGCAAACGAATCCATCTTCCAACTTGCAAAAGAACTTCTAGATTGAATATGGACGTGGATTTGATAGAGCTTCCATTATTTAGGATAGTGCAATTTTCCAAATTCTTTCCCGATCAAGAAATTGTCGTGACACTGTTGCAACAATTGAGTTGGTCACATTTTGTAGAAATTACTGCAATCTTTGGTAACTTGAAGCGCAAGCTACTATTTGGGGATATGTTGTACTGAAGGATGGAATGTTAGAGTACTACGTAGTGAAGTCAATACTATATTGTATGAACGTACAGCACTAGCAAGAAAAACTGCGGAATTCAATAAAGCAAAGTATCGAAAAGTTACGGGAAAAAAATACGTTAACACCTAAATTTACTTTTTACGATCCATACTTCCTTAACTTTGTGGAATTGTCATCAAGTCATAGTGAGGCCTCTAGGGATTATTCTATGCGCTGGTAAGGATCAAGAAGACATAGAATATCTGGAGCTTGAAGAATCTAATATTCATGTTGCGTGATATTTAACACAGCTACCTCCTAAGGAAATTCTTGAGGAGAAGTTGAGAAAAGCTATCTCTATAGCTCGTGAAAAATATGAACGGCTCCGAAAAAGTCAAGAAAATGATCAGTAACACAAAAGGCAAGTCAGCGGAGCGGTAGAGAGCAGTTGAATAGCAAAATTGTTAGAATGAGATGGCTAAATACAGTATAATGTGGTTAACATTTTACACAGTTTGAGGAGGAAATGGGGATCGTTCTCAAATCCAATGTTCATACAGATATGTGCTTGATACTGAGATAACACTGCCTGCTATGTAAATTGCTCTTAAAACACAATTTTTGTGTATCATCAATTTTATGTGTAATGTTCCTTCACATAATCATCAATAATTGCCTTAAATTCTTCAAAGATATTATCACCCTGTAGAGTTTTAAAGTACTTGCCGTCTTTATAAACTGCTGAAATGGGCTTTTCTCCATATCCAGGTAAGCTAATTCCTAAATTAGCGTGTTTACTTTCTCCGGGGCCATTTACGATGCAACCCATGACAGCAATATTCATATGCTCTACACCTGGATTTTTTTTCTTCCATGTTGGCATACGAATTTTTATATAATCATTTACTTCTTCGGTCAATATACGAAAACGATCGCTATTCGTGCGTCCACAACCAGGACACGAGTTAACTTGAGGATTAAAGTGGCGTAAGCCTATGGACTGCAATATTTCTTGGCATACTGCTACCTCATTAACTCGTGGTTCACCAGGGCGTTGAGTTAAAGAAGCCCGTATCGTATCTCCAATGCCATTTTGTAATAAGTAAGTAAGCCCTGCTGTGGTACTTATCATGCCTTTGTTACCCGTACCAGCTTCAGTTAAACCCAAATGCAAGGCGTAATTGGAAGATTTTGCAAGCGCCGTGTAAACTGAAATTAAATCTTGCACTCTACTAACTTTACACGAGATAACTATTTTATCCAAACTAAGGCCAATTTCCTCAGCTTTTTGTGCACTATTAAGAGCTGACATTACAAGTGCCTTGCGCAGTATAACATCAGAAGATTTTGGATTATTGGATAAAGAGTTCTCATCCATCAGTTTTTGTAAAAGGTATTTATCGAGACTGCCCCAATTTACTCCAATCCTAACCGGGATATCATGCGTTATTGCATACTCTATAACTCTTTCAAACTTTTCATCATGTTTGTCGCCAAAGCCTATATTGCCTGGATTGATTCTAATCTTACCTAGCATTTTGATATTGTCTGGGTAATTTCGGACTAACTTATCTAGCTCATACTGTCCACAGCCTACCAATATCTTACCGTCAAAACCTTCTTTATTTATTTCTTCTACTATATAAGGTACTGCTCTTGCTACTTCCTCTGAGTTCAAAGCAATCCGCACCAACTCTGAACCTGCATGCGCTAGTTCTATTATTTCTTTTGCATATCGCTTAGCACTGCTTTTTACATTATCAGAATCTATGTGTACACCAAGTGCCATAGATTGTACAACTATAGGATTATTTCCACCTATCTTTACTTGTCCGACCTTTACAACATAAGTCTTATGTCGAGAAGCAGGTAATAATTCACATACTTCGTCACTCAAGTCATGGTCTACCAGATCTTTATTTAACATGTTATTAATTTACTGCATCAGCTGCACTTCCAAATGAATCCGAGCCGTTCGAACTGACGTTATTTAAGTCGACAATGGAATCATGTGAACAGGTTCTTTTTGATCGAGTGTCTTTTATAGTAACATTTATAGGAGAAACTTTTTTCTCCCGTGTTAAAGTAGCTTTTTTTCCTTCTTGTCGTTCACTTTCATGTTGCTCATCTTCACGTTGAGAAATTGGTCCTTGATCTATAAATATAGCACCCTTTAAGCGCGCAATATTGATGCCATGTTGATTTACCATAGCATCCTCTTCATCATTGATTACACAAGCTTCTGTATCACTTAGCTCACTATCAAGATTAGCAATTTTTTTTTCTTTTAGTTTTTTAGCCAGTTTTTCTTTGTTTATGTTAATATTAGTTTGATCTTGCAACTTTTTTTTCTTTAGGAGTTCCCTACGCTTTTCATACAGTTTATATGACTCAGCGAAATCCTCATCTTCATAAAAGTTTGTACCGCCAGGATTACCAGGAGGTATGTACCTTTTACTAAGCTTCACTTTAAGTTTAGCTTCAGCATCTTGCATGATGAAAAAGCTGGAACCCAAAAACACTAGTGTAAAAAAAAACCTAAGCATATGGTGCTATAGTAAACATTGCGTTTTAAAAAATAGCAATTAACGTACTTTAAGTAAACTAGAATCTTTACTAACTTTATAATAAAAGGTGACTCGTATTTGATTAGTGCAAGCAAGATTCACATTTTTTAATATTTATATATATCATTTTAATATTGCTTTTATTTTTCTTAATATTTTAAGAAAAAGGTTGACTTTTTAGCTAGAGTGATATAAAATGAAATAATAGTTAGTGTAAGGTAAGAATGTTAATATTCGAAAGATTTTAGAGATATCTACTAGGAAAACTTAAACCAGTATCAGAAGAACGGAAAAAATATTTGCTAGAAAAATTTAAATATGCTGCTGAAGAATTTGGCAAAGATGGCACAAGGTTTGATCACTCAGTGGTACCAAAAGAACAACAACTTTATATTGATCTAGGTAACAAAAAAATTTTGGTGTTGCAAATAAGATTTTACATTGGGTAGAACGCACGTTTAAACATCTTTTTCCTCGTTATGCCTATCTTTTAGAAATAGAAACTGAAGAAAAAGAAATTTTTGGAAGTAGTTTAAGAGTCAAATGTTTCACTTCAGAAGAGCAGGCAGAGCATACTAAAATTGCTCATAAAGGAAGATTATATGTAGACTTAATGCCAGAAATGAAAGTAATAAGTTAAAAGGCTTTAAGGGCAAGTTATATGATACAACTGGTGAAATTAGTAAAGAAGAAGAAGAAAAAGATTGTGTAGCTTATGTGATAACACTTGATGGAAGGTTAGTAGCTCATAAGCATATTAATGTTAATAAAGGTGAATTGGCTCATCGTCATTCAACTCTTGCAGGTGGTAAACCAGTTTTGTGTCCTGTTTTGAAGGTAGAAAAAGGTAAAATAACTTATATAGGCAACAATAGCGAACATTATAAACCGGCATTAGCAAATTTGTACAATGCAGTGAAAAATTAGAAGGTTTATTTTCAGAAAATGCAGAAATTGTCTACCGGCCATATTAAACTAACTTCATACTAATCAAGGGCCAATGGGGAAATTCCTAGACAAGATAGAGAAAAAAGGAGAAGATTGATTGACTAAATATGAAAGGTATTTTGTTAAAATAAGAAAACATAATGAACGATACAGGCCAAAATTGTTTCTTGTAAGTTATAAGTTACCAATGCCTATTTCAAAACAGTGATCTTCGAGAAGTAAAAACAATAACAGTAGAACGCTCAATAAGAAAGATTATTGGAGCAAATTATGGTTATAAATCAAAGATCAATATTAAATACAATGAAAAAGAAGCCGTGGGTGTTGATATAGTTTTTCGCTATAAAGATGATTATAATGAATTTGTTAAGCTTCTAGATCTCAAAAAACATAGCTATATTTGCAGATCGCGTCAAGATGAAAAAGGAAGTGATGTGCTTCTTAAACATATGCATGATAAAAAAGATAGGGCTACTATAAAAATGTTAATGCCCAATAAATGTGCAGTTTTTGTGAGCAAAGACCGGGCTAACAAATTTATAAAGAACACTTTAAAAATTGAAGTAGAAGTATTGAGCAGCTAGTAAATACAGCAGCTATAAAAACTGCCTAATGGCTGCCCAAGACCCTTATTTCCCACTCAAGTTCAATGTTAAACTTGTCCTTCACTGTGTTTCTTACCTTGTTGCCAAGGTTTTCCAAGTCAGACGCAGTTGCATTATTGTAATTAAGTAAAAAATTACAGTGTTTCTTAGAAATTTTAGCTCCACCGTTATTTAATCCTCGACAGCCAGATCCATCAATCAGTTTCCACGCCTGGTAGGCTCTTGGATTTTTGAATATACACCCAGCAGTTTTTCCTCTCACTGGCTGGCTTTTGTTTTTTTTATTGATAATTTCTTTTAACCTATGCAATATAACCTCATGTCCTGAACTTACCCCTTTAAACTCAGCTTCAATAAAAATCCATTGCCCTTTCAAGCTATGTCCACGATAAACATAACCCATTTCTTTGCTGGAAAATTCATATAGATTCCCATCACTTAGATTCACCGCCTTTATGGATTGAACAACGCTTGCAACGTCACTACCATATGCACCTGCATTCATTTCTATTCCGCCACCAATCGTTCCTGGAATTCCAACTAGAAACTCGAGTCCACTAACTTGTTGCTCTCCTGCAAAGTAAGCGAGATTGCTAAGTAGCGCAGCCCCACCTGCAATGATAGAGTTGTTACTTTTATATTTAATATATGCGAACTCCTTACCTAATTTTACTGTTATTCCTCGAATTCCACTATCACGCACTATCATGTTGGATGTTGCACCGATAACGCTAATTGGCAATTTAGTATTTTTGATTAAATATATTAAATCTTCAATATCACGTGGTTTAAACAATATATCAGCTTGTCCACCAACATTCAACCATGTTATTTTAGACATTAAAACACTATAACGATAGATTCCGCGTACCTTAGGCAAGCTTATAGGCATTTTGATTTCAATTCTAATCCTGCATCCATACCCATTTTTTCTGCATCTTCTACAAACGAAGTGCGCTCAGTAAAATATATATTTTTCTTGTCTGCTAACATACAATAAAGATGTAGCACGTTTTCACTCACATATTTTGCCAGAGCCGCAAGTGGTGTAAAGCATGAACCATTTACTGTCTTCATAAAGCTGCGTTCTGATTTCACCCTTATAAAAGACTTATTATTATTAATTTTCTCTAAAAGATCGATAATTTTTATATCATTTTTTCTACATTGAATGCAAATTGCTCCCTGTCCCACTGCACTTAACATAGTTTTCGGTGACAGTACCTCTGTGATCAAGTAATCTTTTTTTAATCTTATTAATCCTGCTTCAGCTAGAATTATTCCATCAAAGCTTTGATTCTGCAGTCTAGTTGTCACATTTCCACGCAGTGGTACTATATTTAAATCTGGTCTAAAATTTAGCAACTGGACTTTTCTTCTTATTGAGGAAGTTGCAATTATGGCCTGCTGTGGCAAAGACTTAAGGCTCTTATACTTATTAGAAATAAATGTATCGTATGGACTTAACCTCTCTAGAATACAAGGAATTGTTAAGTCTTTTGAAAAAAATGCAGGAACATCCTTTAGCGAATGAACTGCCATATCTATATTACTCTTAATCAATTCAGTCTCAATTTCTTTAATAAACAATCCCTTACCTCCTATTTCAGCGAGGTTCGCATTTGCATATTTGTCACCAGAAGTTTTTATTTTAATGATCTCAACAGATAAACTAGAAAAAAGGTCCAACAGCTTTTGTTTTGCTTCCAAAGCTTGAGCAATTGCAAGACTGCTTCCTCTGGTACCTATTCTGATTAACATATACTAAGTAGTTTTGAGAAATTTGATTAACAAATTATTTCAGTTTTATGGCCTCATGTCTATCTTTTGTTTTCTATAAGAACTGAACTATGCTTTGTATCGACAGATGGGTAAACATAAGCAAAGAAGAATTCTTGCAGCACATTAACAAAATTTTAAAAATGTTGCATTGTCTGCATTTTGTCAGCATAATATAAAAGTAATATAATATAAATACTATGCCAATAAAGTTTATACCAAATTGTACGGTACCTTCAAGATTGCTAGCTGCCTTATAAGGATTAAAGCAGTAAAAGAAAAAGTGTTGCATTTGCCACTCTTAAATAGATATTTTTGTCTTTTCATGAAACTGTATAGCTCTATACCACACACTATTCTACTATAACTGAAGGAAATCAATTCGAGCCTGAGCAGGTTGAAGAAACTTTAAAAAATAAAGGTCACTTTCTGAAATATAGAAGAGATGAAAATGAGGTTTTCGTATATTACGCTAAGACCAATTCATAATGGACAAGATAAAGGTAGGTAGGAATAGTTAAAAATTTTAATGAGACTATTGGCAAATATCATGAATAAGAGCTAATTTTTCTTTGATGAATCGCGGGGCACACATTCGAAGGTTGTCACTGGTGGTTTAAAAAAGGGCGTTAGAATACAGGTTAAAGTAAAGTTAGGTAGACAAAATTTTTATCTCTACAGTACAGTTAATCCTAGGAGTGAAGAAAGTTCTAGCTTATTTGCACTGAATATCAACACTGGTTGTATGAATATATTTCTTGAACAAATATTGCAATATTTAAGAACACAAGAAGCCTTTCTTGTCATAGATTGTGCTAATTGGTATAATTCAAAAAATTTAAAGATACCTAAAAATGTCAAGATTATATACCTGTCATCGTACTTACCTGAGCTTCATCCTATTGGAAAACTTTGGTTATATATAAAACAGAACATTTTGCGTAATAAAGTATATAATACAATTGCTTTGCTTGAGAGCGCTTTATGTAAATTTATTACCTACCCTTCTCGCTCCGCAATAAAGCAACTCTGCAATGTCACTTATTTGACCTATTAACAGTGAAAATTGGTATGAAGGCTCAGAGAACGAGTTTTAAAAGTGGTTGACAAGAAAAAAATGACTATGAATTCAGTAAGCGGGATGTTCAAAATTGATGAAAAGACTATATATTAGTGGAGGAAAAGAAGAGAAGAAACAAGAAGTATAAAATCATCTTCAGGCTACCAAAAGGGATATGACCATAAGATTAAAGACATAGACAAATTTGTCAAGTTCCTGAGTAAAAATCGGGAAACTGCAATTGAAAAGATAATTGGAAAATTTAGTAATATATGCAAAAGTATGGTGTATAACTTACCTTAAAAAAGTAAACTATATATAAGAAAAACTTTTCTCTATCAGGAAAGGGATGAAGAAAAACGAAAGGAATTCATAAAAAAAATAGTAGAAATAAACGAAGAAAATTTAGTATTCACTGATGAATCAGGTATAGAGGATAATGAGTTTTATATGTATGGGTGGGCTGCAATAGGGGAAAGATTGTTTGCGGAAAAAACAGGGTACAAAAAAAGGGTGTGCATAATTGGAGCACTCGATGAAGGAAAAGTTGAAGCACCAGGATAATTGAAGGGTATTATAACAGCGAATTTTTTGAAGCTTATGTTAAAATGTGCTTATTCTGATATTAAAACCTGGGCAAACTATTATTCTCGATAATGTGAGCTTTCATAAGTCTGATAAGGACGAGAAAATTAATAGAAACCGTTGGATATAAAATTTTGTTTTGCTGCCATGCTCACCTGACTTAAATCCAGTTGAGAAGTTTTGGTTTGCTATCAAGCATGCCGTAAGAAAAACTCTACCAAACTTTTGGCTTGATATCAATTCGATCATCAATTTTGTCTTTCAGCATCGGGGAAACTTTATCTTAGTTAGCTATAAGAGATTGTCCGGAGACTAAAATAAGGGTATAGCGTTAAGAGATATAAAATGAGGTAAGAGATAAGGAGAAATATCCAACAGACTTAAGTGAAGGGGAGTGGGCTAGAATAGAAAAATACTTTAGGGTATCGTACAAGAAAGGAGGAAGATCGCCAAAGTATAGTAAGAAAGAAATATTATAAGCAATTTTCTATGTACTACGTACAGGGTGCCAATAGCGTTATCTGCCGAATGACTTTCCATTCTGGAAAACTGTATATGAGCAATTCATGCAATGAAAAAAGCAGGGTACCTTTGAAAAAATGAGTTATGAAATTACCAAATGTAGCGAAAAATAGGAAGAAATGAGCAGCTGAGCGCTTCCATAGTAGACAGCCAGTCTGTTGGAACTACAGAAAAAGAGGGAGCAAAGGTTATGATGGGGGTAAAAAAGTAAAAGGTAGAAAAAGGTATATGATTATAGATACTCAGGGTTTCATACTGAGTTGTTGTGTGGGAGCTGCCAGTGAGAATGACAGGGATGGAGTAAAGGTAGTATTAAACAAGACAGAGAGAAGTATACTGGAGTTAAGGAAATGTAGGCTGATATGGGATATCAAAGCAAAAATTTAAAGATATATATAAAGGAAAAATATGGGATAGACATTGAAATTGTGAAAAGGCCTCCATGTGGGTTTTGGATATATAAAGACATACCACCTGCATTGCTACCAGCAAGAGAACAGGGATTTAAAATACAGCCAAGAAGGTGGTTTGTAGAGGGGACCTTTGCCTAAGTCTCTAGGAATAGAAGGCTATCAAAAGAGTACGATTTGCTTACAACATCTACTGAAAATTTCATATATCTTACTATGAATAAGATTATATTTGAAGAGGAAATGTGTCCAATTTTACTAGTTTCTAGACGACCTATGAATTGTATCTGTGCAGTTTTTGACAAGTTCAAAAATACGTGCTGTGAAAGCCATAAGCTCTGATTAGGAAAAGTAGTAGCATGGTTGATGTAGATAGTATTAATTGATAATTTGTGGATTTTTCTAAAGAAGTTATCTCTTTTTGCTTTCTTGATGCTTATGTATTTCTAAGTATAACCTTGGGTTCAAAGGAAACTATTGGCTGTTCCACATTTTCAACTTTTTCGAGTTTTGTATTGGGCTTTAAAAGGTTGTACAACGTAAAACCTGTACAAGCTGATCTAATAATTTCCACGATCGCTTCTATTATAGGCATTTCTAGCACATGAGATGTAACACTACTTACCAATGAAACTGCACCAACAACACCAGCCACAATTGATTAATGTGCTCTTTTTGATGATTTTTCTTTTGCAGAATTTCCTTTGTAGATTCACTACATGGTTCAGCGAAAGAGGTGTCATTATAGGTATTTGGCTCTTGCACGGAGATATCTACTGAAGCATTATATGCCTCTTCTCTACTTCCACATATGGATTGAGGAATTTTAAAATCTTTAATATTTATATTGATATTTTTATATAATTGAGTATCAGTTTCTGCATCTGTTGTCATATTTGCAGTCTTTTCATGTTCCTCTACATTAAAACTATCTTTAACTTTCTCAACGTTTTCTGGTATATTAGAAGTCTTTAATTCCTCTGTGTCAGCTGCAGTAATGGTTATCAGGATGCCCTTCCAATCTTTGAATCTTTTAACAATAGCTTTTCTTATTTTTTTTACATTTTCGTGATGTTTTTTCCTTTCCATTAAGTTTGTTAATTGAGTCGAAATAGCGAGCCAGTTCACCTCATAAGTTTAGTGCTTTCTCAATCAAAGATATTTTACTATTTAAAATATCTTCCTTATAAAAATTTAGCCTATCTTTTACATTGAAACAATGTTAACAAGATTTGCCTTTTTTAGAATACAATAAACCCCTAGGGAATACCTTATTGAATTCTATAATATTATTTTTTGTATTATTATAATATTTATCATTATAATGGGGCTGGCGAAGTTTGTTAAATAGTTTTTGCATTTCTATAAGTTACTTTGGTGGACTGGTAGCTGTGCAACTAGTTCTCTATGTTACAACTTTTGATGCTAAAAGATCTGATTTCTTGATTTAAAGTTTTTATTGTTTATAGAGAATAAACTGCTACAATAAACGAGTAAAAGGTAAAGAAAGCTTTGATTATGCAAGATGATAAAAAAACAACGATAGAAGAAGAAAAGGGCATATTGGGCTGGATAGAGTATAGATTACCTATATTTTCTTTTCTAAAACATACTGCTTCTTACCAAGTGCCAAAAAACTTAAATTATGCTTGGAACTTTGGTTCTTTGGCTGGTATAGCGCTAATTTTACAAATAATAACGGGTATATTTCTTGCTATGCACTACACTCCACATGTTGATCATGCATTTAACAGCGTAGAGCGCATAATGCGTGACGTAAATTATGGATGGCTGATACGCTACACTCATGCTGTTGGAGCGTCGCTCTTCTTTATGGTAGTCTATGTTCATATGATGCGCGGGTTATATTATGGGTCTTATAAAAGGCCACGAGAAATGGTATGGTTTATAGGTATATTTATATTTTTTGCAATGATGGCAACAGCATTTATGGGATATGTTCTTCCCTGGGGACAAATGAGTTTTTGGGGTGCAACAGTTATAACCAACTTATTTTCAGCAGTACCCTTAGTTGGCAATAAAATAGTTATGTGGTTATGGGGTGGTTTTTCCGTTGATAACCCAACACTTAATCGTTTTTTTGCTCTGCATTATCTTTTACCCTTTGTTATTATTGCTTTAGCTATGCTGCATATTATTGCTCTACATAGATTTGGTTCTGGTAACCCAAGTGGAGTAGAAGTGAAATCAGGTAAGGATACCATTCCACTCTACCCTTATTATATAGTAAAGGATTGCATAACTTTTGGTCTGTTTTTTATAGTTTTATTTGCGTTTGTTTTCTATGCTCCCAATTATCTTGGTCATCCCTCTAATTATATAGAGGCTGATTCTATGGTCACTCCTGTTCATATAGTACCAGAATGGTACTTTTTACCTTTTTATGCAATGCTGCGCTCAATTCCAGATAAACTTACCGGTGTGCTTACTATGTTTGGGTCTATTTTAGTGTGGTTTCTATTGCCTTGGCTTGATAAAGCAAAAGTTAAAAGTGGTGCTTATCGCCCATTATTCAAAAAGTTTTTTTTGGTTTTTGCAGTAAATTTTGCATTTCTTGCTTGGCTTGGGGGACAGGAAGTCAAAGAACCTTACATCACTCTAAGTAGGCTTTCTACTCTTTATTACTTTGCATACTTTATGGTAGTTTTACCACTGCTTAGTAAGTATGAGAAGCCAGAGGAATTACCAAAAACCATAAGTGATTCTGTACCTGAGATGAAATAATGCTGGTTAAGAATATATTAGCTGTGTCTTGTGCATTACTTCTTACTAACTCTGTGTGTGCAGAAGAATTTGTACCTTCGCCAAATAAAAAAATGGACTGGAGCTTTGATGGAGCTACTGGATTCTTTGATAGGGAGTCAATCCAGCGTGGTTATAAAGTATATAAGGAAGTCTGTGCTGCTTGTCATTCAATGAATAGAATAGCGTTTCGTGATTTGCAAGATGTTGGTTTTTCTGAAGATGATGTAAAGCAGATTGCAGCTTCTTACCAAGTTAAAGATGGTCCAAATGATCTGGGTGAAATGTTCGATAGACCTGGAATACCTTCAGATTATTTTATTGCACCTTTTGATACGAAAGAAGTAGCTGCAGCAAGTAATAATGGTGCAATTCCACCGGACTTGTCACTCATTATTAAAGCGAGGCACGATAGTGCAAATTATGTCTATTCGCTTTTAACGGGCTATCGAAACGATGAGCAAGATGAGAATGGTTTATATTTTAATCCATATTTCCCAACAGGTAAATTAGCTATGGCACCACCGCTATCTGAAGGAATGGTAGAATATGATGGTGCAAGACAAGCTACAGTTGAAAATATGGCGTACGATGTAGTAAATTTTTTACAGTGGGCAGCAGAGCCAGAACTAGAGCGCCGACATAAGCTTGGATTTAAAATAGTGGCGTATTTTATAATCTTAACGGTGTTTGTTGTACTAACCAACAAAAGGATTTGGAGCAAGCTCTATAAAAAGAGAAAATAGAGTTTTTTTTGTATCCATTGACACTCACTTTCATACCTTATTTACTCTAGTAAGATAATAAATATATGATAATATAGGAATTATGAAATTTCAACTAGTTACGCATTTTCAACCAGCTGGAGATCAACCGCAGGCAATAGATAGTCTAGTTGCAGGACTAAATGACAATAAAAGAGATCAGGTTTTACTTGGAGTTACTGGTTCTGGGAAGACTTTCACTATGGCAAATGTTATTGCAAGGACAAACAGACCTGCTCTCATCATTGCTCACAATAAAACTTTAGCAGCTCAGCTTTATGAGGAAATGAAAGGTTTTTTTCCCCATAATGCTGTTGAATACTTCATTTCTTATTATGATTACTATCAGCCTGAAGCTTATTTGCCACAAACTGACACTTATATTGAAAAAGATTCTGTAATCAATGAAAGAATTGATATGCTGCGTTATTCTGCCGTTTGCTCCCTTTTAGAGCGCAGGGATACAATTGTAGTTGCCAGTGTTTCCTGCATATACGGTCTTGGTTCGCCTGAAAGCTACCTCAGTATGACCATAACTTTAAGTACTGGGGATAGAATTCGTATTAATGATTTCCTGAATGATTTAGCTAATCTCCAGTATAAGCGCTCTGATATCAGATTTGAGAGAGGATATTTTAGAATGCGCGGCGATGTTATCGATATATTTCCTGCCTATTATGAAGACAAAGCTTGGCGTTTATTGCTGATTGGTAATGAGATAGAAGGGATCTCTGAAATTAATGCTATAACGGGTAATATTATCAAATGCATAGATAAAATCACCATTTTTCCCAATAGCTATCATATTACATCACGTGAGACTCTGTTGCGTGCGGTTCAGCCAATTAGAGAAGAGCTGAATGAACGCTTGGATTATTACTACTCGCAAAACAAAATTGTTGAAGCACAACGCCTTGAACAGCGTACCAATTTTGATATCGAAATGATGGTAGCAACAGGAACGTGTAAAGGTATTGAAAATTATTCGCGTTATCTCTATGGAATGGAAGCTGGAGATGCACCGCCTACATTGTTTGAATATTTACCTGAGGATGTAATTTTGTTTGTTGATGAAAGTCATGTTACTGTTCCTCAGATTGGTGCAATGTATAATGGTAATGAATCACGTAAAAAAAAATTGATCGACCACGGCTTCCGGCTTCCTTCTGCTTTCGATAACCGTCCGTTAAAGTTTAAGGAGTGGGAGTCAATGCGGCCGCAGACTATTTACATTTCAGCCACTCCCGGAAAATATGAGTTGGCAAGGACGAATAACTTGTTCGTAGAGCAAGTTATTCGTCCAACAGGAATTACAGATCCAATCTGCATTGTGAAACCAGCTGAGGCTCAAGTTTACGATGTGGTTCACGAGGCGCAAGTGACAATAAAGAGAGGATTTTGTGTTCTAATTACTACATTGACCAAAAAAATGGCAGAAAAGCTGGCTGAGCATATGAGCGAGTTAAATATGAAAGTGAGTTATTTGCATTCAGATATTAGTGCGCTAGAGAGAATTGACATTGTATACAAATTAAGATCGAAAGAAATTGATGTTCTAATCGGTGTTAACTTGCTGCGGGAGGGTCTTGATATTCCAGAGTGTGGTTTGGTTGCAATTCTGGATGCTGATAAAGAAGGATTTTTGCGATCAGAGACTTCACTCATTCAAACGATCGGTCGTGCTGCACGTAATGCTGAAAGCAGGGCAATTTTATATGCAGATAAAGTCACTGGTTCCATGGATCGTGCATTAAAAGAAACTGAAAGGAGAAGAAAAAAACAAAAGAAATATAGTGTCTTGCATAATGTTTTACCCAAGACTATAATAAAACCTATATCAAATACTTTAAAAGAAAAAGTGGTGGTGAAGGTAACAACAATCGGTATGAACAAGGATACTGTAAGCAGTTTAAGAAAACAGATGTTAGCACATGCCAAGAACTTAGAATTTGAAGAAGCAGCTAAAATCAAAAATATTATTGGAAGGATAAATAATCTGTGATATAATGTGCATCATTTAAAAAAGTAAGTAACTTTATTGATGCGTTTAGGATTAATACACATTAAATATTTAGTACTATAAAATTAAATTATTAAGTTTGATGGCAGAAGAGATTAACATTATGAACGATTTCACTAATAACAATAATTCAAGCGACAGTTCAATTTTCCAAGGAAAAATCTGTCCAGAAGATTTAAATAAGGCTCAGGAAGTAAATGAACTCAAAGGGGTAACCGAGGAGCTTTTTAAGAAGATTGAGCTGCAAAAGCAGGAATATGAAGGGTTAGGGAAGGAAGCGAGCAGTGAAATACAAGGAATGTTTACTCCAGTAATGCTGGGTGATGATAATCCAACAGATGGTGGTATAGTAGAAGAAACATTGGCGGAACTTGGGAAGTTTTTTCAATCTTTATTAAGTGAATTTGAAATAGAGTTAGACCCAAAAACCTACGAGATGATCAATGGAAAAAGGGAGAAAAACTGGCTTGCTGCGATAATTAAATTTTTGCATGATAAGCTTAAGGAATTAGTTGAGAAGGTCTTTTCTTGCGATTTAAGTTTTGATGAGAGGGTCGATAAAGAGATAAAAGAATTAGAAGAAAAGTTGCTAAGTGGTGGTTTCTCCAAAGAAGAGGAAGTAGCAGTACTGGGAAAGCTAGAAGCCCTGCGTGAGCTCAAATTGAAACTTCAAATGGCAGTAGCTGGATGGATTGTAGCAATGGTTGCTGAGATCTTTGCAGTTGAGCTAGTGGTTGCAGCGGAAGGAACAGGGACAGCTAAAGAAGAAGACAAAAAGGCGGAAAAAACGTCGTCGAAAAAAGAAGTAGAGGTTTGTAAAGAAATAGGAATAAAAGTAGGTGAAGATGAGAAATTGCGAATCTTGCCAATATCTCTTTTCTTAATCCCAGCTCGTGGTCAGTCAAATAGACTAATTATTCCTCCACTTAAGCCAGAAGAGCAGAACCTTTTACGGGATTCTCTAAAAAAGATGATTCATGGGCCTGAACATGATGTGAATAGGGAAAATTGTGAGGTAAAAGAGACAAAAGTGGAGGAAAATAAACAAGTGGAAGAATTGATTGCTGTACGTCCAACTGCTTCAGGGCAGCCTGCAACAAATTCAATGGAACTGAAGGATACTCAAAGAGATAACAGTGATTGGAAAGAAATGAAAGGTCAAGGTAAGAATAATACTTGTAAGAAAACTTTAAGGCAATCTAATCGAGGATTTGTTTCCAACGACAATACTTCAAGGCGACCTGCTCAAAGTTCTGTTTTTAGTAGAGAGACTCCAGAACAACTAGCTCAGGAATATGTTTTTAACGGGGAAGCTTCAACTCAACATGCTACAAAATCTGTTTCTAATAGAGGGTCTTCAGGACAACCTATGAAAGGTTCTGTTGTTGGTAGTGAATATGATTTTAGTACTTGGAGTAATGCTGAATATGAAGCTCAACAAAGTTCTGTGAATAATGCCCAACCAACAAGTGAGTGTAATGATGTAAAAGTTAATAATCACGTAAACTCAATGGGAAGGGCACAAGGAGAAGCACAATCAAGATAGCAAGGGGGTATCATTCCAGCGCGTAACGTTAGAATCTAGGAATATAAGAAAGACGAATAAAAATTTTTGAAAAAATATAAAAAAATGTTTGCACTGATGATTTATTTATTATATACTAATTACATAATATTTTTATTTAGGAGGTGATATGCATGGCGATAAAGGTTTTAAAGGAATGGAAGAGTGGAAACTTAGGAATGAAAAAGGTGAAGGTGGTGGAATAGTAGTACGAGTTAAAGGAGCAAGGTATGATGATCATAGCGATGTAGCAAGAAGAATACAAGAAAGAGAACGTGAGCACCAGTCTAATCAGCCTAGTAGCTCTATGGGCGGGTGTTACTCTAGTGGAGCTAGTAGCAGTCAGAAAAGATAATTATTCTAATTTAGAAATAGGGGGGTATATGCCTAATATAAAAAAAACAGTAAGTGCACTGATTAGTGCTTTTAATGTAAATAATTATGCTCGTCGTATAATTGACACTAATTTTTCTGTGCAAAGGAGAGACAAGAAAGACTGTGTTATAGTTTCATTTGATAAAGGTATGGATGATTATCAGTGTAGAAGATACCTAAGTGATATAAAAAGAAGGATAATATGTGAATTCTACGATATTGAGAAAGGTAATGATAAAGAAATATTAAATACAGCTGAGTTAATTTTTGATATAAAGTCTTTTCCATTTGATCTTAGTAAAGGAGAGTGGTATTTAGATGAAGATAATAATAGGCTTGAGTTTGTAACGCCTATTGATCCAGGTGTAATTTTTAATTTAAAGTCTCATTTAGCTGCTTCACTTGCAAAAGATGTTCGAGTAGATATGCCGGCTTCTACTATGTTTATTAAAGCACCTAACAAAGAAGGTTATTTGTGGCAGGGTGAATTTCCTAATACAAAGTTATGTGAGGAATTTGTAAATTTATTTTTATCAGGTATAGAGCAAAGATATGAGAATATTCCTCAGAAACCTTTGAAAGTGAAGGACAATGATGTATATATAAAAGATATTTTTAATGATATTCAGTTTGTTGATAGTATAACACGGTATACTGCATGGCTTGTAGGGATGTACCTTGGAGTTAGCAGTAGTGATAACTATAAAGTAAAGTTATTTAAAGATATGATAATAGAGTCTGTTTATCAATCAACGGGAATAATAATAGCTGGTTTTATGTGTGCTTCTCCTCTAGGTAGAAAAGAAGCCTCAATTCTTATACCAGTTATACGAAGTTGTAAAGGAGCTAGGTTATTAACATGTAAAGAAGCTTTAGTTCTAAATGAGACATTTAATGGTGCTGTGTTTGATGATATTAGTGGTGATACTCAAGCAGCATTAACAATAAATGGAAGCAGTTGGGTATGTGGTATAAACTTTTCTAACCCAGAGATTTCTCACTGTGTAATAAATAAAATCATAGAAAACTCCGTAATCAATGAAGATCATGAATTAGCCATCCCTTATAAGCCTTTAAAAAGATCATTTACGATTGATGATGAAGCAAAAGAATACATTCTGCAGCGTTTTATATTTAGTTTACCTCTTGATAATAATGAGAAATCAAAAACAGAAATATTAGGCTCTCTCTTTTCTCCTAAAGGTAGGGAGAAGCTATACTCAATTCTTTCTTTGTCTTATGAAAGAAAGAAACTATATTCAGAATTCTATGTTTCTCCTGAACAGAGTGACCAACTGGAATTAAAGTGGTGCTCACTTCATGAACAGCCGCTAACACACTTAAAGTCTCCCAGATATAGTCCAAAAGAAAAGGAGCTACTACACAATACTATAGATTCAGGTGAAGGTAGTGATCGGTCTATAAGTGCTGCTGAGGTAAATGCTGGTAGTGGATCTCCTTGGGAACTATTAAGTAAAATACCAGGTATAAAAAAGCTTTCTCCTCTGTTACCACGGCATACAACAACTGCTGATACTAACAGTAAAATAAGTAAAGCTGCTAGTCAGGAGGAGCAAATAAGAGAAAGACATAAGTCTAACATTTCTGTTATTTCTACGGACAGTGCTATTTCTTGTAAATCAGGTTCACCACAATCTACAAATAAAACAGGTGGTACGATTGATAGTGGTATAAGTTCCTTGCGATGGTCGAGTGTTATTGACGTTGTGGAATCTAGTGGTGAGGGTAAATTCCCTCGAGGTTCTTTTCAGTACGCTTCATCAGTAAGTAGTTTATCGACTACAAGCAGTGATTCTGCATCAAGTAACATATCAAGCAAAACTATTATACCAAGTAAAACAATTGATGTGTCGCGTTATAATAGAGAACATGATCCTTCTGTACTGTATAATGAAGGTAAAGATATTGATAAAAAAAAGCTTGGTCTAGAACTTACATTTGAACCTGGCAAGTATCACATATCACCTTCTAAAGGAAATAATTTGCCGTACCATTGTAAATGCACTGACACTGATTTATCATCTTTAAACCCGAGTGCTCCTATCAAGGGACCTAAAGATAAGCGACCATCTTCACATTTGGATTCTATTAGTACAAGTGGGGCTAAGGCTTTCTTTAAGAATCTATTTTAATTCTTTAAGCTATTGGGTTTATTTATTTAATATATCTTATTTCACTATAACCACTTAACCAGGGTCGGAGGTAAAATCCTGGCCCTTTTGGACATAACCATATGGACATTGGGGTTTGAGATAATTTCCATGGAAGGGGGGTGTGGTGTCATCCAAGTAGCCTCCTTTTCCTGTCATTCCGTATCCTCTCTTGTCATCCAGTGTGTAACATTAGCATACAGTCTTTTATTTCTTGATTCCAGCTAGCTTTGTTGCTCGCAACCTATGAAAAGTTAACTCTAGTTAAGATTATAGTTAACCTATTAAAAATCTTATTTTTTTTGCAATCAATCTGATCAAATAGTAATTCGTTATTTGTATTAATAAATTCAATTCTATTCAAAATAGCTAAAGCATTGAAATGCTTGAATTTTAGCTGAATGGTAGTGAAATTTCTTTTATAAAAGTTTAGGTATTCTACTGAACGTTCTTGTTTACTGATATTCTTTCCCAGTTTCAACTACTTGCATGATATCAAGTAGTAGCCTCTTGCTCAAATATGTAAAAAGTCTCATAATAAAAGTTGGTTAAATTTTTAACCAACTCAGAAAAAGGCAAAAGAAGCCCTAACTCTACTATCTATTTTCAGTATCGACATTTTTTAAGTCTAAAGCTTTATAAGCGCATTTCGACTTGTATAGTAAAACCTAGACTGTTGTTGAAGACATAGGGTGCGCATAGGCAAAAATTGAAAAATAAGACACTAATCATATTATACTCCTGCTATTCAATCTGCGCAGATAAAGATAACTAAATACCTCCAGCATTATGATAAGAGGATTGGCAGGGCTTGTAATGTCAAGTAATTTTTGCATTTTTTGTGTGGTGGGGGATAACTTGGAAGACACTATTCTGGTAAACTGAAATCCGTTTATGGACTTAGTAATGAGATTACTTCTTCAACTTTATCGAAGTAAAAAACTGATTTCCATTGCGGTAAATAAGCAACATTATTGAATCTTTACCGCTTTTCTTTATTGCTAAATCAACTTGTTTTTGAAAATTTTCAGTATTTTCTATATCAACCCCATCTAGTTGAATAATGATATCTCCTTTTTTGATACCACGCAGTGTAGCGTTACTATTACTATCTACATTGGTAACTATCACACCTTTTATAGGCGTGTCATTTTTACTTTCTTTTGGCTCTTTTGGTAGATTTGAAACAGTTAAACCAGTTATATAGTCAGATATTGATCTATTTTCTTCTGTATTGCTATCTTTGCTGTCATTTACAGATTCTTCGATAACAACTTTAACATTAACTTCTTTACCTTTTCTCAATAACTTAATTTGCACTTTTTTCCCAGGTTCAGTCCTTGAAACCATTTGAGGTAGTTGTGTCATTCTATCAATTTTTTTACCATCAAATTCTAATAATATGTCACCTACCTTAATACCACCTTTTTCTGCAGGACTATCCTTCACTATGTTTGCAACCAGTGCACCTTTTACGTCTTTTAAACCTAAAGATTCAGCAAATTCTCTTGTTATAGGCTGGACTTGTACGCCAAGCCAACCGTGTTTTATTTTTTTACCACTTTTTAATGTATCAATAATGGATATAGCTAGATTAGATGGTATAGCAAAGCCTATACCCACATTGCCGCCAGACTCAGATGGGGAATAAATAGCAGTGTTAATACCTATAACTTTTCCATTTAAATCAAATAATGGACCTCCAGAGTTACCTCTATTAATTGCAGCATCAGTTTGAATAAACTCACTCGTGGTGCCAATACTAATGTCCCTGGACCTTGCAGATATAATTCCTGTACTTACAGAACCACCTAAACCAAATGGGTTACCTATTGCCATAACCGTATCACCAACCCTTGCTTTATCGGAGTTACTAAACGTTACAAAGGAAAGGTCTTTGTCAGCTTTGATCTTAAGCACAGCGAGGTCAGTTCTTGCATCGTAACCCAAAACTTCTGCTTTGAAATAGGTGTTATCATTCATAGTAACTGTGATGTCTTGGGCGTTTTTAATAACGTGATAATTGGTTACTATAGTTCCACTTTTATCTATAATGAATCCTGATCCAAGTAATACCACTTCTCTGTTGATACTAGGGTTCCTATCTGTAAAAAACTGATCAAAATGCTCAAAGAACTCTCTAAAATCGTCAAAGAAATTATTTCTTGGTGCAAAAGAAGGGGTTTTAGTTCTATTGTTATTTTCTTGCTTAATTATTTGTTCACTTGAGATGTTTACAACTGCAGGAATAAGTTCTTCCACTAGGTCAGCAAGCCCTTGATTACAGTTGCATACATAGGTATTAGTGTCTGAGACCTTTCTTGTACCCCAATCAAACATATTAGCATACGAAGAAAATGAAATCAGAAAACATGCAAATATAGATAAAACCTTACTTTTCATAAACTATTTCCATCCCTTATTCAAAATATTTAAGAAATTATTATTTAGTGAAAGTATAAATTTAGTGTTATTTTCAGTAAATGACTTACTGTAAGCTCTCATAGAGCGATAAAAGTTAAAAAACTCTTCATCAACTTTAAATGCACTGTTATAAATTCTAGTTGCTTCAGCATAACCACGACCTCTTATTTCATAAGCTTCTCTTACTGCACTAGCAATAATTTCCCTTTTTAGTTTATCAGCTTTTGATCTAATTTCCTGCCCTGCTTGTTCTCCTTCTGCTCTAATTTCTTTTGCTTCTTTTTCTCTTTCAGTTTGCATACGCCGAAATATTGCAGAGCTATTTTCCTCTGGTAAATCTGCTCTCTTAATCCTGACATCTATTATTTCTATACCAAATTTTCCAGCTTCAGAGTAAACTCCACGCTGGATTAGTTGCATGACTTCTGATCTTTTTTCATTTAATAAACTAATTAATGAAAACCTCCCTATATTTTCCCTTATATGAGCTTCCATGATTGGATATAATCTTCTGACTAACCCTGATTCATTTCCCACAGTTTGGTAAAAAGTGATAGGATCTACTATTTTATATTTTGCATAAGCATCTACTATGACACGTTTTTGATCTGCAGTTATCACTTCTCTTGGAGTTTTGTCAGGACTTAAATCTAAAACTCTCTTATCAAGAAATTCTACGTTATTTATAAGTGGTAACTTGAAATATAAACCGCTTTTTCTAATATCTCTTACAACTTTACCCAGTTGTATAACTATTGCTTGCTTTGTTTCTTGCACAACAAATATTGAATTAGATAGAACAATCAGCAAGATAGCAAATATAGAAACAAAAGCAATTTTAATGTTACTGCTCATGGTTATTTTCCCAAATTTGTAAGAGGTAAATAAGAAAACATACCTTTCAAATCTTCAGTGACAACAACTTTATCTACTTTATTAAAGATATTTTCCATAGTTTCAAGATAAATACGGTTTTTTACGAGAGAAGGATTTTGCTTGTATTCCTCATAAAGAGATAAAAAGCGATTTGCATTACCTTTTGCTTCATTTATTATCTCATTTTCATATGCTTCCGCATCTAGTTTTATCTTTATTGCCTCACCCTTTGCTCGAGGTATAATATCATTGCTGTAAGCATATGCCTCATTTATAGTACGCTCTTTATCTGCACGAGCACTTTGTACATCTCTAAATGAGCTAATTACTTTTTCTGGTGGGTCGATTTTTTTCATTTGAACAGATAAAATTTCTATGCCCATTTGATATCCGTCAAGAATTTGTTGCAATAAAATTCTAGTGTCTCTGGAAATTTCAGCTCTACCTTGACCTTCGAGTGCAAAAGAGATCGTGTTTTTGCCTATTATTTCTCTCATAGCACTCTCAGCAGCATTTTTAACACTAAAACCAGGTTTATAATCCCTTACTTTGAATAAATAATCCTTAGCGTCCCTAACGCGCCATTGGACCTCAAAGTTAACGTTAACTATATTCTCATCTCCAGTGAGCATCACACCTTCGCCGCGATCTGTATCTCGCCCATAAGGGCTACTTATCCCAATTTCTTCACGATTTACTTCCTTAACGTTCACTTTAAAAACCTTGCCGATAGGGTAAGGGAAGTGATAACGCAAGCCAGGTGTTTCCGTATTGGAATATTTACCAAATGTAAGCTCTATGCCTTCTTCACTTGGATGGACAATATAAAAACCAGTACAGACATAGAATAACAAAATAATAAAAATGATGAAATAAGGCTTTTTGCCACTATTTCTTGTTAAACCAATAAAAAAGTACCTTATCTCAGATATAGCTTTACTTAAAATATCTTCATTATTAGGAGTTTTATTCCCTACCGTTTTTTTTTCCAGGTTCCAAGGATTATGTTCATCAAACATAATGATTAATTCTATCAGTTAATACACTAGTATTACTTCTTTAATAAGAAAATGCAAGCATAAATTACTTTTATTTACGAGTTAATTATCAGAATGGAAGACGTGATCTTACACTTTCTTTTCTCTATGTGATATGGTTAACCCTATAGAACTTTCTGGCCTTATTTTAAATCCCTTATTATTGTTCTTAGGTGCACTGCGTTTTCATGTAGGTAGAATAATGATTGGATAATAAAACTATTGTTAAAACTGCAATAATTAAGAAGAAGAATGCCCTTTTATACATCACATAAATACTTTAGCCCGGAAAGCCTTTAACCTGATTTCTACGCCACAGAAAAACACGTCAAACAAAACTATTTAAAGATGAATGAGCACTAACAGCCCAGTTAATACTAACTTAAGGATTGGAGGCATACAATATCAATATGTTTGATTAATAGTGAGGTTCAAAATGTTACTTAGTCAAGAAGCAAATTCAAATTCTGTTGAAGCACAAAAACTTCAACAAGTAGATAATATTACACCTTCTTCGGAGGGTTTATTACAACAAATGCAATCATTGGAGAAAAGGATAAAGTCGTTAGAAGTAACGAACAGAG
Source organism: Wolbachia endosymbiont strain TRS of Brugia malayi (assembly GCF_000008385.1). Taxonomy (NCBI): domain Bacteria; kingdom Pseudomonadati; phylum Pseudomonadota; class Alphaproteobacteria; order Rickettsiales; family Anaplasmataceae; genus Wolbachia; species Wolbachia endosymbiont of Brugia malayi. Next base: position 1,009,018 of record NC_006833.1, on the reverse strand, counting down.
TAATACTTGGTTTATTTATAGGTACGTTAGCAACAGCCATGACAGTAGGAGCTGGTTTTGCCATTGCAGCAGCTCCGATAATTGCTGGTAGTATAGTAGGTGGAGTACTTGCAACTGTAGCACTTGTAGCACTTGGTGCAACTGTATATAGATGCAGGGCACAAGTAGAGGCGGGCTTCAGATATGCTGCAGAAAAGACAATTAAAGGGGTAAAATATATTGGGGAAAAAATTAAAGATAGTGCTATACATACTAAAGACTCAGTAAAAGAAGCTGTGAGTTCTATAGGACAAGTAGCAAGGGAGGAAACTAGTTCTGTGTTGAAAACAATGGGGCATAAGCTAAGTGGTTTAGGTGCGAGTATGTCTAATTTAGATAGCATCCCGTATTCAATAGGGCTGCAAGATTCAATGGTTGTTTCAAAAACAGAAGAAAAAACGAAAAATTTTAATAGTATAAAAGAAATGTTCGTTAAGGAGGTTTTTGAAGACAAAGCTATTGATAGCTCTGTTTTAGTCAAAAAAATATTCTCTGAATTGAAGGGAAAAGTATTAGAAAAAGCTTACTCTGTTGATGGTCAACAAGGGTTCAAAAAGGACCAGTTAATCAATCAATTAGGGCAGCAAGCAGATTTTGTTAGCAAATTAAGCTCTAAGAAGTTGCAAAATCTATTAGCTCAAGGTGACAACAATCTTTATGAAATTTTCTCTGAACACCATGATGAGATTAAGAGAATTGTTAAAGAGCACAAAACAGAGCATAATTTTTCAGAAAGTCTTAATAGAATGGCAAAAAGGCATGATGAAAACAGAAAAGATTCAACACAATCTAGTTTACCAAGAAGCAATTCACTTAGTTCTGTAAGAACTGACAGTACTGTTAATAGTGTAGCAGAATTGTTGAATTCTGAGGGGCATAGAAAAGTACGATCTTCTAGTAAGCTCCTAAGGTGGTTACCATGGAATAAAGTAAGCAAAGCACCAGAAGAAGCTGCTAACGTTAAGTATCAAGTTCTTCCTGAATCAGACATACTAGCTAGAGAAATAGGAAAGAGAACTTTTTATGGTATTCCTGTTCCAGCTGAAGGTGTTGATAAAACTGTAACAGTCAACCCTAATCTTTTTAGAAGCAACTCACCTAATAGCTTATATGGTTCTCCTGTGCTTACTCCAGCTGTTCTACTACAGGTACCAAAAAGTCTTTCTCTGGGCTCCTTAAGTTCTGATAGTGGAATGGATTCTGGTCCTTCTACGTTGGAAAAACAAAGTCTTTCTCCAGAAGACTTGGCTAAAGCTCGTGCAAGCTTGAAAAACACAGGTTCTTTGGGCAAGCTGGTGGAACAACAGCCTTCTGCTTCCCCGCCAGCAGTAGAAGATGTGAGTGAAGACTTAGAAGAAGACTTCAAAAAAGATAAACCTGCTACAACGTTTAGTCAACTTAAGGCTGAAAAATCAGGTGCAGAAGTGTCGTATCTCTAAACAAAATACCTACTTTTTGCAAAAGGATGTTATTCATCGAGTAACATCCTTTTTTTGTTTTTCTGATTAAGGATTTGATCATAAAAAATTTCTAAATTCCAGTGTTATATACTGAAACAACAAGATTTCAAAAAAAGTCTCTTCTATTTTTTCTTGATAGATTAATCTAAGTAAAGTATAGTAGCAATGCGTTTATGTAGATTCTAATGAACAGTTTAGTTTTAGTTTATACGACTTTTTCAAATGTGAAGGAGGCTAAAGCTGTTTCTGAAGAATTATTAAACAAGAAATTAATTATATGTGTAAATATATTTCCTAAAGTGAATTCTCTTTATTTATGGAAAGGTGAAATTAATAGTAGTTGTGAAGTAATAGCAATTATGAAAAGCAGAAGCGATCAAGTTGATAAAATTGTAGAAAAAGTTGAGGCAATGCATTCTTATGATCAGCCAGCTATTGTGATAATACCTATAGAAAAAGTAAATAAATCTTTTGCTAATTGGGTTAATAGTGTTATTGATGTGAGTAGTATTGGGGTGTAGCCAAGTGGTAAGGCAGCGGTTTTTGATACCGCCATGCGAAGGTTCGAATCCTTCTACCCCAGCCGTATTTAATGGTGGTGTAAAATGATGTCGCTTTTCTATAAGTTAAGGTTATTAAATTACATATTAGGCAGCTTAAAGGACATAGTTGTAAAGCTGTCTCTCCTCACAGTTTATCTTTATGCATCCAGCATTATGCTCATATTTCTTAGCAATGGCTTTTGGTATGCTGTAGAATTTAGCTCTCCAAAAAATGCATTTTTCCATCTGTTTCAATATTGCAAGTGGTATTATGACAATAGAGAAAATCTGGGTTACGAAGTTTCTTTTAGAGTGTTAGTGGGATTTCTTGCTCCGCACTTTCTCTATAGGTTGTTTCTTAACACAGGCTGGAAGTCTTTTTTAAAGGAAAAGGTGATACAAATGCTCAAATTTATAATCATAGGTAAAAGGGTCAATAGAGTAAGTTACAGTAGTAAACCAAGTGCCAGTAGTTATAGCTATAGCAGTAAGAACAGTTACAGTAGTAACAGTCGTTATGGTTGCAACGATGAACATCATTCTCAAGATGCAAAACGAAAAGTAAATATGATAAAGCAGCTATTAATTAAAGATATAGAGGAAGCTATAGATAGAAGGTTGCATGGTATTTTTTTCAGTGAAAAAGGCAAATCCCATTAAGTATGTACAGAAAGTTTTATCTGATTTTTTTAGTAAGGCTTTCTAGAATTGGCTATATTTTGTTTTTTACATATATCTAGTCATAATCAGCAAGTATACATGTATATATGAAATCTCGACTAAAGTCTGATAACCAGAAATTGCTTTATGTTTTTCTACCAAACTTTCTGCTTTTTTTACAGTTACTTGTTGCATTAATCATTGCCTATACTATTACTGATTTCTACAACACACAACACCTTTGTATATCATCTGGTGTACTGTTTATTTCATAGTAATTAAAAAAAATTCTTTAAAATTGAAGTTGTTTGACATAATAATACCTACTTGGATTTGGAAATTCGGGTTTGAAGTGATTTAAGTTATATAAACGCAATGCTACAAGGTAAACTCAGTGCATGATACATAATTATGTATCATGCACTGAAGTGAACCCTACTTTTTTCTGGATCTCAGATTTGAGTGATCTCTCTCTTAAATCGCTTTAGCTGTAAATGTTTAAGGAACTCACCAAGCAGGAAAAAAAGCAAAAGAAACCCTAGTGATATCTCTTGTAGGAACTTGACATTAATGTCTTATATGCTTGGTAAGTAGTCAACCTTGGAATTATAAATATCCATAACGTCACGATAAGGGTAATGCAGAAGTTTTTCAAATAATTTCTTTATAAAAAAAGAAGATTAGTTGATTTTTGAACTAATTCTTAAATAAAGACAAAAAGAACAATGCAATGTGAGTTGTTTACTGTTCTCTCAAAAACTTGGCGCTTATTACATTACTTAATAAGCGAGATTCAGCTAACGTAGATAAAAATTTATAAAGACATGGAGTGTCTATATAAGAAAAATTAAACATAACACACCTAGTTTAATAATGTGCTTTTGTCACTTAAATAAAGATTAAGGATAAATTTTAGGTCTAAAACATCCCCATATAAGGGTTCTTAAGGCCTGTAAAATGGGCTTTACATTTTTATGAGCTATTTGAACCTTGATTTATCAAATTGCAATGTCCGTACAATTGTGTATCATAACCAAAGTTTTCCTCATGTTTAAAGATGTTGCTAATCAGTATATATTAATATAATATTAATTAATATTTATAAATAAAACGGTTTTATGGAAAGTAACTATAACGCTGATGCAATAAAAATCTTAAGAGGTCTTGATGCTGTAAGGAAGCGTCCAGGTATGTACATTGGGGATACTGATGATGGGTCTGGTTTGCATCATATGGTATATGAGGTTGTTGATAATGCGATAGATGAGTCGTTAGCTGGGTATTGTGACAAAATTGAGGTTAGCATAAATGAAGATGGCTCAGTATCTGTAACCGATAATGGTCGTGGCATTCCAACTGATATTCACAAAGAAGAAGGAATATCAGCAGCAGAGGTAATAATGACCCAACTGCACGCAGGTGGTAAATTTGACAGCAATACCTACAAGGTTTCTGGCGGATTACATGGTGTTGGAATCTCAGTTGTAAATGCATTGTCAAGCTGGCTGGAATTAACTATTTGGCGCAATAAGAAGGAACACTTTATGCGCTTTGAAGATGGTGAGTCTATTGAACCTTTGAAGATAGTAAATAAGAACACAAACAAAAGAGGGACTAGAGTAACATTTATGCCGTCAACAGAGACTTTTAGTAGTATTGATTTTAGTTACTCCACTCTTGAAAATCGTATCAGAGAATTAGCTTTTTTAAATTCAAGTATCAACATCACTTTGCGTGACTTGCGTAATAAACCTTATATAGAGTCTCACTTTAACGACAGTAAGCAATCTAAAGATAATTTTGGCACAGCAAATTTCGTGCGGTACTTAGACAAGAATAAAACGCATGTTACCAAAATTACCAGCATGAAGGGTGATGCAAAAGATCTTGGTATCAGCATAGAAATATCAATGGAGTGGAATGACTCCTACTACGAGCATATGTTATGCTTTACAAATAATATAAGACAACGGGATGGTGGTACACATTTGGCAGGCTTTAGGTCCGCATTAACAAGATGTATCAATAACTATGCAACTGACGAGGGGTTTTTAAAGAAAGCAAAAGTGAGCTTGACTGGAGAAGATGTTAGAGAAGGGTTAACTTGTGTTTTATCTCTCAAAATGCCTGATCCTAAGTTCTCTTCACAGACAAAAGACAAGTTAGTCAGTTCTGAAGCGCGCACAGTTGTGGAGAGCATAGTTTTTGATAAATTGAGTACAATACTTGAAACTGATCCAAAGTTGGCAGCAAGTATAGTGGAAAGAGTAATTAGGTCAGCTAAAGGAAGAGAAGCTGCAAGAAAAGCAAGGGAGTTAGTTAAAAATAAAAACAGTATTGATATTTCTACTCTACCTGGAAAGCTTGCTGATTGTCAGGAAAAAGTTCCTGAGTTATCGGAATTATTTATAGTAGAGGGTAATTCTGCAGGTGGTACTGCGAAGCAGGGGCGTAATCGTAAAACACAAGCAGTACTTGCCTTAAGGGGGAAAATTCTAAACGTGGAACGTGTAAGTTTAGATCGTATTTTTTCATCTGCAGAAATAGGTTCTTTAATCACTGCAATTGGTGCGGGAATAGGAAGTGAACACTTTGACATTGAAAAAACTAGATATCACAAAATCATCATTATGACAGATGCAGACGTTGATGGTTCACATATAAGAACTTTGATTCTAACTTTCTTTTTCCGGTATATGCGTGAGGTGATTGAAAGGGGCTATTTATACATAGCGCAGCCACCTCTTTATAAGGTTACAAAAAATGCTGAAGATACTTATATTAAAGATGACGAGACTTTTGAGAAGTATATAGTAAACTTGGCGGTTAAAAAGTTAACATTAAACAGTACAGGCAGAGGTTTGCGCTTTATCTTGAGCAAATGTCTTAGTATTTCAAATATTAGCAAAAATTATTCCAGGGGAATACCGCAAAATCTATTGGAGTCGCTACTAATTTTAAGCAAAAAGAATGCCCTATCATCTGCTAATGAGATATTAAAATATTTGAAGTTAATGTATAGTGAATATAATTGGGAAGTAGAAATAAAAGATGAAGAAAGAGAAGTTCACATTTCTAAATTGTTTCAAGGATTAGCAGATAAATATGTATTTCCACTTAGTATGCTTGACAGCAAAGAAATACGAAATATATTGAGCTCTCTTGATGATGTAATTGACTTATTTAATGGTGATTCGTTTTTGAAGTCGCAAGAAACTGAAATAAAAATAAGGTCTCCTAGTGCACTTGCAAAAATAGTGATGGACTATGGTAAAAAAGGTTTAACTTTGCAGAGATTTAAAGGTCTTGGTGAAATGAACGCAGATCAGCTGTGGGATACTACACTCAACCCCGAAACCAGGACTTTGCTAAAAGTTGAAATAAAAGACTGCGAAGAAGCTGATTCTATATTCTCAGTGCTGATGGGTGATATAGTTGAACCACGCCGTAATTTTATCAATAACAATGCACTCAACGTATATGATGTTGATATTTAAGTTTAAGATTATAAAAGCAAGCAGCCTATAGCTTAACGTTTAGGTTCCAGCGCTATGTGTAACTGTACGAACGTTTTGATTTGGTAAATCAGGGTTCAAGTAGCTTATAGAAATGCAAAAAATTACTTGACACACTTTGCCAGCTCTCTTACTCCGATAGCTGGAGCTGTTTTATATAACTTCTCAATCTTTTGCAGATTAAAGTGACAAGAAGATCTTATATTTTGGTGTATTATGTGCACCATATGTTTTTATAAAATCTAGGTTCTTACCTGTACAAGCTGAAATGTGCTTAAAAAGCGTTTAAGACGTTACTAACGTCAAGTTTTTAAAATAAAGAATTAGTAACTAACTGCTCCAGGGGTTTTTTACCTTTTTTCTCATTTGGTAACTTTCTTAAATATCTTATAACTAAAGCAACACGTGGACTAAGTAGGAAGCAGTGCTAACTACTCACATGATATACCTATCACCTGCGAATACAATATTCGTACAGATGTGTACTGGATGATAATTTAAGGTGTATTAATCATAAACCTATTTCAATAAACCTAAATGTTCCAGATATGCTAATCATTTCTTACTATAAATGTATAGATCTTTTATCTTATTGTTGTTATAATTAATATCTTGCTAAAAATTGAATATTAATGAATGAATTGAGGAAGCTAAGTATTGCCCAGATGCATAATGGACTTAAACAGAGAAGTTTTTCTGCTGTTGAACTTATTGAAGTGCATATCAATGCAGTAGAAAATGAGAAACTAAATGCATTCATAACGAAAACTCCGGAAATAGCAATAAAAGCTGCAAAAACTGCGGATGAGCGTTTTTCCCAACAAAAGGATAGTACGATCTCACCGCTCATGGGTATACCAGTTGGTGTTAAAGATTTGTTCTGTACGAAAGGAGTAAAAACGACAGCATGTTCAAAAATGCTAGAAAATTTCATTCCAACTTACGAATCTACGGTATCTGACTTACTTTTAAAAAGTGGAGCAGCCATGCTGGGTAAACTTAACATGGATGAATTTGCTATGGGCTCTGCAAACATAAATAGCTATTTTGGTCCTGTTGAAAATGTATGGGTTAGAAAAAGTGATGGGGAAAAGGTTGTACCTGGTGGATCATCTGGTGGATCTGCAGCATCAGTCGCTGGATTCTTATGTGCTGGAGCACTCGGAAGTGATACTGGTGGATCTGTGCGTCAACCAGCAGCTTATTGTGGTGTAGTTGGAGCAAAACCAACTTATGGAAGATGCTCGCGTTTTGGCATGATCGCATTTGCAAGTTCTTTAGACCAAGCAGGGGTCATTACTCGTTCTGTTTCTGATTCAGCACTAATGTTGGAAACGATTTGTGGTTATGATAACAAAGATTCAACATCTAGTGAAAGACCAGTACCTAGATTTTCTAATTTTATAAATGGTGATATCAAAGGTAGGCGCATTGGTATACCAAAAGAATATAGAATGGATGGAATTTCAGAAGAAATCATCTATCATTGGGAAAAAGTTTCTTCTGATTTAAAAGAAAATGGTGCTGAAGTTGTTGATATTACCTTACCTCATACTAAATATGCAATACCAGTCTATTATTTAATTTGTTCTGCTGAAGCTTCGTCTAATCTTGCTCGTTATGATGGTGTGCGCTATGGACTCAGGGTTAATGCTGATATCCTTGAAGAAATGTATTCACTAACGAGAGCGGAAGGTTTTGGAAAAGAGGTAAAAAGAAGAATCTTAATTGGCGCTTACGCACTCTCTTCTGGTCACTACAATGAATACTATGAAAAAGCGCAATGTATTAGGGCGTTAATTAGAAATGATTTTATAAAAGCGTTTGAAAAAATAGATTATATACTTGTTCCATCTGCTCCAACAGAAGCTTTTGGCTTGAATGAAAAGCCAGACCCACTAATTATGTGCATTAATGATGTCTTTACTGTGCCGGCAAGTTTAGCTGGTCTACCTGCTATCTCTGTTCCTGTTGGACTTTCCAATGAGGGTTTACCGCTTGCTTTACAAGTAATCGGAAACTATTATGATGAAGCTGGAATGTTAAATGTAGCAAGTGTAATAGAGCAAAATTGCAGTAGGATAATCAAGTTGAATAGCTAGTTTAGTATAAGATCTCTCAACAAGTAGCAAGTATTCTAATACTGCGCCGCTTAAATTTCTAATCTTAAAGAGGAACAAGTTTAGCGAAAAATAGTGATATTATTAGTGGAACATAAAATAATCCTACCGTAATACTAATTAGCAGTAATAAAGTAGCTTTATCTGGTTGAAAGTTTAGAATATTAGCAAGCATTATGCTTGATCCAGAAACTGGAATAACGGCCAGCAACATTAATGCTTTATATATATTTTCATCGTATATACCTGTAAAATGTTTATCTAAAAGGACAATTCCTAAGACAAACAATGGCCAGAGTACGTATTTTGCTGTAATAGTGATTAAAGCAAGTTTCCAATCTACTTTAAAGCTTGCAATTTTTGCAATGCTCACTCCAAGTAGCATCATTCCCAGCGTAGCAAATGTACCTCTGATATTTACCATAATATCCATTAAAAAGTTAGGTATTTGCATACCGGATATACTTAAAAGAAAGCCTAGGATCATCGCATAAGATGAAGGAATTCTAAACAATTTTAGCATGCACTCTTTTGCAGTATAAATGCCATTCGCAGCTATGTAGAATCCTAAACTATTTTCAAACAGTGCCATTCCTATATAACAGACAACGTATACAGATACTGAATCCTCATCAAATAAAGCCATGGCAATTGGTAGACCAAAATAACCCATACTTGTGCTGCCTGAGCTAAATGCCAATATGTTCCTCGTATTGTCCTTAAATAAAAAAGAAGAAAAGTAATACACTGATAAGGACATAGTACTACCTATGAACCATGTTAAAATCGGTAGAGAGATTATCTGAAAGTTGACCTCTATATGAGAGACCCCATATAAGATCACTATTGGATTGGCTATATAAAAGAGTATTTGAGATATAGTATTTCTGTCAATCTTGAGATATTTTCCTGCAAAATAACCAATAAGTATTGTAATATAAACAGGTAGTATTTTAAGAAAAAGAGTAAAGAACATATTAATCTAAGTTGCAATCCTTCTGATACTTCTGACCGATAAAGTGACATTAGATCTTAAGATATTGTAAAAGTAAATAAAATTTATCTTCTAAGTTACCCAATTCATAATTAATTAAAAAAGATTCGCTCAGTGCTAAAATTTGCTTTTATACAGGACTTAAGAATGATATTTTTATGGCGAAATTACGTTGGTTTTTATAAAGCTTCTTGTATATTTTTTAATAGTGATAGATTTGCTAGAAATCAAAGTTTTGTATCAGATTTACACGTTGAACTTTTGCATTGCCATCCAAGTGGCTGGTACTGAAATGGTTCCAGCAGTTAATATTTTGCAAAGCAGTTTTGGAAGCGAGGTAACATTTACAAATGAAATTTCACATTACTACTTTATTAATTTATGTATTATAATAAACTCAATTCATCAGAAAAACAAAGTTAGAAGAATTGAAAGAACCGAGAAAAAACCAGGTAGTAAGAACAGGAAAATTTTTATCTTCATTGTTTTTCTTACTACTGACTGCATTGTCAATACGTAGTTTTTTATTTGAGCCATTTCATATACCTTCTGGTTCAATGAAGAGCACTCTGCTCGAAGGGGATTACATTTTTACTAGTAAATATTCGTACGGCTACAGTAAATACTCCTTTCCGTTTTCTCCAAATATCTTTAACGGCAGGATTTTTTATACTCCTCCAAAACGTGGTGATATAATAGTTTTTAAGCCTACACGAAATGATAATATCAGATTTGTTAAGCGAGTAATAGGAACACCAGGCGACAAAGTGCAAATGATAGAGGGAGAATTATATCTAAATGATCAAAAAGTGGAACGAAAGCAAATTGAAAGTTTTTTTGATTATGAGTCAAGCCATAGCATACCAAGGTATATAGAAGCGCTTCCTAATGGCAAGGAACATGAGATTTTGATAGATAACGTTTCTAATAAGCTGTCATATGGTACTCCGGTTTATTATGTACCTAATAATCAATTTTTTGTTATGGGGGACAATAGAAATAATTCTTTGGATAGTAGGTTTCCTGAAGTTGGTTTTATACCAATGGAAAACATAATTGGGCGTGTAAGCATAGTTGGTTTATCGTTTAAATTAGGGAAGGTCGATTGGTTGCCTTTTAACTTCAGAATACCTATTGCCCTCAGATTAGACAGGATATTGCACAAGGTTGCATAACTCTACTTATTTGTTGATTCACATAACTCTAAAGAGAAGCTTTCCAGCTCAGTGATAGCATTATTAATTTCATTCAAGTCATTTCCTTGTAAGGCGTTTTTTGTGTTTTGTAACAGATTTTTCAGATTTTTATCAGTGGAAAGATTATCATTGCTTTCAACCAAATGTATGAGCTTATTCCCATTAATTTTAGCTTCTGCAAGGGAACGAGCTTTCATATCTTCATCAAAGTTGTTTATTGACTGGTTAACCATGTCTTGAATGTCGGCTTCACTTAAGCCAAAGCTTGAATTTATTTCAACTGTCTGCTCGATTCCAGTAGTTTTTTCTCTTGCAGTAACAGTTAATATTCCGTCAACATTAACTATAAATTCTATTTCAACTCTTGCAGAACCTGCAGGCAGTTGCGGTATACCTTTTAATTCAAACTGCGCTAGAGATTTGTTATCCTCTATAATTTCACGTTCTCCCTGACAAACGTGAATTTTTATTGCTGTCTGTCCATCAATGTAGGTTGTAAACTCTCTTGTTTCTGAAACTGGTAGTGGTGTATTTCTTGGTATGATTTTTTCAACTATTCCTCCCATAGTTTCTATGCCAAGTGATAAAGGTAAAACATCCAGAAGAACATTTCTATCTTTTGAGTTTGAAGTTAAATAATGAGCCTGCAAAGCTGCTCCAATAGCAACTGCTTTATCCGGATCTACATCGTTTAGAACTTTATTGCCAAAAAGTTTGACTAGTGAACTTTGAACTAGTGGTACTCTAGTTGCACCACCGACTAAAATTACTCCTTCTATATCTTCAATTTTAAGATCTATGTTACTTATAGTATGAGTGACTATATTAATAGTCTTATTAACTAAGGAACTGATTGTCTGTTCGAATTCTTCTTTTGTAATTTTGCATTTAAACAATTCACCATTAATATTGAATTCAAAAGTGCTAGAAATGTTTTTGCTTAAGTGCTCCTTTATAGATCGTGATTTTGTAGATAAATGCTTAAGAGAATTGAGATCTTTACCTACTTTCTTTCTGTATTTATCCAATATAATCATACTTAGAAGGTGATCAAAGTCATCACCACCAAGTTTGGTGTCACCACCAACCGCAAGAACTTGAAACACTCCTTGGTGTAATTTCAATATCGAAATATCAAATGTTCCACCGCCAAGGTCGTAAACTGCATATATTCCACTGTTATTGTTCTTTGCAATAGAATAAGAAAGTGCTGCTGCGGTTGGCTCATTAATGAGGCGAAGAACCTCTATGCCAGCTAATTTTGCTGCATATTTTGTTGCATTACGTGCTGAATCATCAAAGTAAGCTGGAACAGTAATCACCGCTTTTCTTACTTCCATTCCTGTGGACTTTTTTACTCTTTCACACAAAGCTTTTAATATCTCAGCAGAAATCTCAATAGGAGTGAGATACTTATCCTCCGAGCATTTTACCCTGATAATTTTCTCACTTTCATTATCTATTTCGAGATTGATACCTTCTTTATTTAAATCTTCAACACTTTTACCCATCAGGCGTTTTATGGGATAGATAGCGTTTTGGTCAACATCATAGCCAGTTTTTAATGTGTTATTTTCATATGAAATAACAGAAGGCAGTAGCTCTCTTCCCTGCTCATCTGTAAATATCTCCACGTTGCCAGCTTTATTTACCACAGCAATTAAAGAGTTGGTAGTACCAAGGTCTATACCAAAAACTACTTCATTTGAATTTGGTTCAGAAATTTGAATTGGTCTCATTTTTTATCTCTTCAAATGACTTATATAAGTATTTCAATCTCAAAACTTGCATTGCCGCTTCATCAAAATTTTTTACGGCAAAATTATTAGTTAGATTTTTAATGCAATCTTTTATTTTTTCATCAATCATACCACTTGCAAGTTGCAGATTGTTGCAATCCAGTAAGTATTCTCTTATTTCCATTGATTCATTTAATATCTCAAAGTTATGTTGATCCTCTTGGCTTCTTACACCGAAAAGGTTCAGCAAATGCTCCGCACGTTTTAGAGGTGACTTTAGCACCTGATAAGCTTTGTTGATATTTTCCATGTTTTGGGACTGTCTTTCATTTATATCAGTTTTGCTTAGCTCAATATATTTTTTCTCTAGCTCATCAAGGCTGATGTTAAAAGCTGGTTCAATTTTAAACAATGCAAAATAATTGCTAGACATGAAAACTCTCCCCACAACCACATTTTCCTTTCTCATTAGGGTTTTTGAAAACAAAACCAGATGAGAATTTTTCTTCTACATAATCCATTTCAGAGCCGAGAATAAACATGACAGATTTTGGATCGATCAACACTTTAACTTTTTGACCATCACTACAGCTTTCTTCAATTACTGACTCTAAAGGGTGTATATCATACGCATATTCAATATCGTATTTTAAACCAGAACATCCTTTTTGTTTAATTAAGACTCTTATTCCTATTGCTTCTTCTGATCTCTCAAGGTTAGTATACTGTTTTTGATCCAATAAATATCTTATCCTCTCCACTGCATTTGCAGTTATGGTGATAGGTTTTCTATCTTTCTTTACAGTATTTACTCCTTGATATTCACTCATAGCTTTTTAGCTTTCATTTTTACTATGTTTACTTTGATAATCATGAATAGCGGCTTTTATAGCGTCTTCAGCAAGTACAGAGCAGTGTACCTTCACTGGGGGCAAAGATAACTCTTCCACTATTTGGGTGTTCTTTATCTTTGTTACATCTTCAATAGTTTTGCCTTTGATCATTTCTGTTAGTAAAGAGCTTGAGGCAATAGCAGAACCACAACCAAAAGTTTTAAATTTCGCATCTTCAATAACACCTTTGTCATTGACCTTTATTTGCAATTTCATCACATCACCGCATGATGGTGCACCAACTAAACCAGTGCCAACACTCGGATCATTTTTGTCTAAAGAACCAACATTCCTTGGATTTTCATAATGGTCCAAAATTTTCTCATTATAACTCATAAGATTACCTGTAAATTACCATCCTGTATTATAACATATTTAGGTTAAAAATTAAAGTGAAAACACTAGTTTCGCGTGCATTTTACTTTAAGAATGCACGTAAAACGTTGTATTTAACTTTACAAGTACACGTAGTGCATGTCATTCTTTATATTGTAATTTTAAGAGGAGTATTCCCTTGAGTTTGTTTAGTAACCTTTATAGAGGCTTGTTAAAAACTTCTTCTCGCTTCAGTGATGGAGTGAAAAGTATTTTTTCTGCCAAAAAAAAGTTAGATCAATCGCTTTTGGATGAATTAGAGGAACTGCTCATTAGCATGGATATTGGTCATAAAACTTCCAAGTTGATTATTGATAGGCTCGCGAGCATCAAATTTGATAAAGAAGTTGAGCATAATATTATCACACAGCAGCTAATGAGCGAAATAGAAGCGATATTAAACCCTGTTGTGCAACCACTAATTTTAGACAAAAACCCACATATAATAATGGTATGCGGAGTAAATGGTAATGGTAAAACCACAACTATAGGTAAGCTTGCGTATAAATATAAGAATATGGGAAAATCCGTCATGCTCGTTGCGTGTGACACGTTTAGAGCTGCTGCTAGTGAACAGTTAAACATCTGGGCAGAACGTTCTGATTGCTTTATTGTTACTGGAGAGTATGGCAATGATTCTGCAAGTGTGGCATATAGAGCTGTAAGTCAAGCTATAAAAGGTAGCGTAGATGTTGTTCTGATTGATACAGCAGGCAGGCTACAAAATAATGTTAATCTTATGGAGGAGTTATCAAAGATATATAGAACGATAAAGAAATTGGATGGCACTGCTCCTCATGATGTTATTTTGGTTCTTGATGCGACTACCGGTCAAAATGCTTATAGCCAATTAGAGGCATTTAGTAAAATGGTTAGTGTTACAGGATTAATTATAACAAAACTAGATGGTACTGCTAAGGGAGGAGTAGTGATTGGGCTTGCAGAAACTTATAGAGTAAAGTTACACGCTATAGGAATTGGTGAGAGTATAGAGGACTTGAGGGAATTCACTAGTAAAGAATTTGCTAAAGCGCTATTTGGCTGTGATTAAAGGTCTCATTTAATTCCTTTATGTGGCCAAGCTTAATTATTTTGATATTGTGAGAAGCATAATTGCTTTTTGAAATCCTAATTTTTTTGCTTCTTTAGCTTCAGATCAGCATATGAGATATGTCTAATCTTACCTAAAAGTGCAACTTTACTGCAAATTATTGAAGAAGTTGGCAGCAGTAAACTTACTATGCTTGAAATAAGAGAGTCAGCAACGGCAAGATCAACCGATGGTTCTTGTATTTTCAATCCTTATACAATGTTCAGATACACTTCTTTTTTATGCAGGGACATTTTGCAACGAGTATTTAGCACTGCAATGATAATAGCCAATCGGTTGATATTTCATCCAATTACTGCTCTTCTTGAGTTTTCCGTGTCTATTCCGCTGTTAACACTTGAACTTCCATCAAAATCGGTCTTCTGGAATCCTCAATTCCTACAAATAACAGCACTGTCAACAACTTCTCTATCGTCAGTATTACCTGCTAGAAATAATGATGATGGATTTTCAATAGATAATAATCCAGCTTCAGACATTTCAAAATACCACTTCATTTGTAGGGCCAAATCTATTTTTATAACATGCAAAATATGATATTGATTGCTGTTTTCACCCTCAAAATATAGTACTATATCCACCATATGTTCCAAGTTTTTGGTCCTGCTATTTGTCTGTCCTTGGTTATATGGCCAACTATTAAAAAGTAAATACCGTATTGTTTTACAAGAACGGTTAATTCATGAACACAAGTACGTACCTGATTTACAGTGCCTAGTGCTGATGTAATTTTACTATCATACATTGTTTGATGGAATCAATTATTAAAAATCTAATGCTTTTGTTTTCTTTCTATTGTCACTACTACATTAGCTAAAGATACTGTAGATGAGAACTTGATTTTCGTTCATTTTATTCTAAGATGCTTTGTTCTAGGCTCACTGCTCTAGAGATTCCTTACCAGGTATATAAAGACATTCGAAGGATTAAAATTGTGCAACATTGGCTGCAGTTCTAAGCAAAAGGGTAGATTTCCCAATGCCAGGTTCACTACCAATCAAAAATGCTTGCACCTTGAACAATACTCTCACCAAAAACTCTATCTGATTCTTCTATTCCTGTTAAAAAATGGTCCGAGGTAATAGTTTCACTATCCGATAACGCCTTTATTGAAGTTGGTACAGATATATTTCTTGTATCTGTTTTTATCACTATTTCTTTAACAAATTGTCACATGCAACACACCTTTCTACTTACCTACCAGTACTGTGATCGTAGAATTGATATACATATGTAGTTTTTATAAAAGCCAGAATTATTTTTCCTAATTTTAATAGGAATTGGCTGAATAGGAGAGGTAAATTAAAATACCGACTTACGAACCTTATAGTATTAAGATAACTTTCATGGTTGTGCCATCCAAATATCACCCACAACAATTGCATGAATATTTACTTTAATAAGATAATTCACACAACAAATTGGTTTCATGAATTACAACTAACTCTCAGTTATAAAATCTTAAGAAATTTACCAATGAGAAAAAAGGCAAAAGAAACCCCATATTAGGTAGCCTTTACTCTCTAATTCTGCAAATTGGCATACTATACTGTCTTAAATGCTTTATAAGCGAGTTTCAGCTTATATAGGTAAAAACCTGGAAATGTTGTGAGGACATAAGGTACATATAGTGCAAAAATTAAACATAAGATACCAGCTACGTGATACTTCGTCATTTAATCTGTACAGATTGAAGATAACTGAATACCTTCAGTGCTATAACAAAGGAAGCTAGCGAAGTTTGTCAAGTAGTTTTTACATTTCTATGGGCTATATGGTCTTTTAAATTGCAATGTTTGTATAGTTATGCGTCATGTACAACAGTTGCATAAATGTTAATTAATGCAGCAAGATTTTGTACAAATAGTTTTGATTGAAAAATAGTTTTTCTACTATATAAGTTCTATATATGGGTTCTATTTTAGATCAATCAAATGGGAAATAGTAAATATAACTTAGGGTTAAGGATTATTCATTGGTTAATGGCTGTTTTTATTGTTGGTATGCTTTGCTCTGGGTTTTACATGAAAAGCTTGCCGGTTAGTAATGAAATTAAATTCAGCATATACACTGTTCATAAGGCTTGTGGGATTAATGTTATTGGATTAATTATATTACGCATGTTTTTTCGTATTTTTGCTTGTGATCCAACATTTCCAGCAAGTTTTTCTCGATTTGTAATTAATGTAAGTAGGACAGTACACTTTATTTTGTATTCTTTAATGATATTGATGCCATTATCTGGTTATGTCATGTCTTCTGCCTCTAGCATAAAGATCAAGTATCTTTTTCATGTTCCTTTGTTGATTAATAAAGACAAAGATCTAGCGAATGCAGCTAATTTGCTACACTCGATACTTGCATACTTTACGGTGTTTTTTATAATCTTACATATACTTGGTGCTTTAAAGCACATATTTATAGATAAACAAAACATTCTTAAGCGCATTATATAGGTTGTATGTTGAGTAACCTCTGGAAAAAAGGAACAGATTTTCTTGGTAGTGAGTTTGCAATAATGGGTGGTGCTATGAGCTGGGTTTCAGAGAGAAATTTGGTTTCAGCAATCTCAAACGCTGGTGGCTTTGGTGTAATTGCATGTGGTGCGATGTCTTCAGACTTACTGGAAAAAGAAATTATAGAGACACAGAAGTTAACCAACAAGCCATTTGGTGTAAATCTAATTACTATGCACCCAAACTTGAGTGAGCTGATAGATGTATGTATTGAAACAAAAGTGAGCCATATAGTTCTTGCTGGCGGACTACCGGTAAAGCCTAATATAGAAAAAATCAAAAATGTGGGCATTGAAGTTATGTGTTTTGCACCATCATTGAGCCTTGCAAAGAGGTTAGTAAAAATGGGGGTAGATGCGTTGATAATAGAGGGAATGGAAGCAGGTGGGCACATAGGTCCAGTCAGCACTTCTGTTCTTTCGCAGGAGATATTACCTTATTTTAAAGATGAGCGAGTACCAGTGTTTGTTGCAGGTGGAATAGGAAGGG
The DNA here is from genome assembly GCF_000008385.1 of Wolbachia endosymbiont strain TRS of Brugia malayi. Taxonomy (NCBI): domain Bacteria; kingdom Pseudomonadati; phylum Pseudomonadota; class Alphaproteobacteria; order Rickettsiales; family Anaplasmataceae; genus Wolbachia; species Wolbachia endosymbiont of Brugia malayi. Next base: position 991,369 of record NC_006833.1, on the reverse strand, counting down.
GAGAAATGATAGTAAATTACCTAGAGATGGGAGCAAGTGGCTGTCAAATAGGCACATTATTTGTTTGCACTAATGAATCGATTGCCCACAAGAATTTTAAGGAAGTATTTATTAAATCAGCTGCACGTGATGCAATATCTTCTGTACAGATAAGTGCTGATTTTCCTGTTATTCCAGTAAGAGCCATAGCCAATAAAGCAAGTGATGATTTTATGCAATACCAAAAAGAAATTATTGATAAATATCACAAGGGACAGATCTCAAAAGAAGATGGACAGCTTGAGATAGAGAAATTCTGGGCTGGAGCCTTAAGAGGAGCAGTGATTGAAGGAGATATCGAAACGGGATCTTTAATGGCTGGTCAAAGTGTCGGTATGGTTGATAAGGAAAAGCCTGTAAAAGAAGTGATAGATATTTTAATTCAACAGGCAAGCAATTATATTGAAAGTAAATCTGTAAAAGTAGGAGACCTGATTATTAGCAAGGCAAGTAGTTAACCAGTAGACAAGTTGCCATAATTTCCTACGGTAGGGAATAGTTATCCGATTTTAATGTAAAATTAACGCTGAAAAAGTATCTATACATTTTGTTATATATGAAGGAATACTGTGGATGATAATGTAGCGATAGTTTTTAATTTAACAGGGAATAATCCTTACAACTCTTTTGACAATTCTACTAAAAATTCACGGGCCTTGGAAGGGGTAAAGTGTTATTCAGCATCAAAAACAGAAGAATTGTGCAAAGTTATAAAAAAAAGGGTAACAAAAAAAGACTATCGAGAAAATCAAGAGAGTGGACAAGATAAGACTCCCAGGAAATGCAAAAAGTTGTTCAAGAAAGGAGCTAGTCCTGAGGTATTAACTAAATTAGGAGAATTACTGATAGAACAAGAGAAATATTATAATAATTATATCCAACACTTTCTTCCAGCGTTGAAAAGAGAAATAATAAAATCAAAAGAACTAAACCTAATAGAAAAAATAAAAATAGAACAAATAATTATGAAATTAATAACTTCAGATGCTGTTAGCAAGAACAGTAATGAAAGTCATTCTAATGCAGAAACAAATGAACAATCTGCAAATGGGGCAGACAATACCCTTAGTTGCACTGCTGAAAATTCAGAATCAGGTAATACATGTGAAGAAACAAGTCTAAAATGTTGGAGAAGCTTACCCAATCTAAGAGATAATAGTCAATTTAATTTTGGAGAAAAATTACTTACAAAAATGGATACTTTAGAACCAGAAACAAATGCTTCTGAACTCAATAATGGTAGTGGTGGAGATAGTGGAGTAAGTTTGCCTGGATTAAGTGAAGACGGTTTAGAGTCACCGTTAGGTAGTGAAAGGAGCAATGTAAGCTCAATATTAAGCTCTGCTGAAGAAGATAACAATCTACAAAAAGAAGAAAATGAGAACCAAATGAAACTAGACCAGACTGCAAGAGAAGAGCTGCAGGTGCAAGAAAACAAAAACCAGGTCAGCAAGGTAAGTCCAGTACAACCTCCTAAGAAGAAAAAGAACGTAGAAGATATTACCATGCAGAAACTTCCTATGAATGAAAAAAAAGGTGAAAATATTCTACCTAAAGAACAACTCAGTAACAGAGAATTTTACGGTATATTTACAACAGGTTGTGCTCTTTTAGCAATTGGGTGTTTTGTTGGGGCAGTAGTAATAAAATCAAGAGCATTGTTTCTAGGATTGTCTGTTATAGCTGTAGTGTTTGCTACAGCAGCAGTAGCTGTATGGTATTTAACTCTCCCTCCTTCAAGTAAATTAATGTACACCAATTCGAGTCCTGTTATTAATAATGAAAGAAGCCTACTGCATGTTTAAGGTGGTAAAAATTAAACATGTGTTTACTTATAGTGAATAAGTAAATTCATCCCTTGCCTATTGATATGAAGGTTATTATAATCAGAAGATGTTTGGAAGGTATTTAGTTGATGCACATTCAATTGAATAAAGTTTTGATTTTTATAGCCCTGTTAAGCTTTATTTTTTCATCATATTCTAGCGAAGCAGGTTCGGTGAGCGATGAGTTAAAGGATGTACAAGAAACGGTAAAAAATTTTGTTTCTTCATTGTCAGTAAAAGGTACTGTAGAAAATATGAGTCCTTCAATAATCATAGGGCTATGTATAGCTGCAGTGGTACTTGCAATAGTGTTTAGGGGCCTGATCTTTTTTATGATAATGTTTGGTGTACTGGTTATGATGTTAGGTAGCATAGAAAAGACAACGGATTACTTGAAAGAAAAGTTTAACTTTGTAAAAGTGCAACCTGATAGTAAAAAAAAGATAAAAATTAAGTATCACTTGTAGAATATCTTTATTAAATACGCATGATATTGTATGCAGGTAAAAACACCAACAATTAATCCTAAATTTGAAAAAAAGAACAACTTAGCATTAATAGAGAGTATTGATTTAGATTTTATTCCTTATGCTTGTCATTACGATGAAGAAACTATACTGACAAAACAGGGGGAGTTGTTAAAGATAATAAAATTAGAAGATTACTCCTCTGCTGATAACTACAGTGACCTTAGAACTGAGATTAGAAAAAGCATATCAAAAAATATTGATAGCCTATATTTTACCGTTTGGATTCATACTGTTAGGAAGCGCAATAAACTGAGTTTGAAATGGAATAAAACTGGAGACTTTTCTGATAAGCTACACTCAACGTGGCTTGATAAACTCACTAATAGTAAATTACGATATATAAACGAGTTATACATTGTAATATTGGTTAGCGATTTTAATAAGCATAGTAATAATTCATTTTTTTTTGGTGGGATAAGAAATAAGCATAAGCTATCTTTACAAGAAAACCATCAGGAATTACAGAGGGTAACTGACTTAATTCAAAGTGACTTAGAACCTTTTGGGGCCAAAAAGCTGGCTCTGAGGTTTAATGGAGATAAAGTATATTCTGAAATGATAGAGTTTCTCCATTATATTGTTACATTAACGCACAAAGATCATCCAATATGTGAAAGGGATCTATCGCAATATATTAAAAATTTAAAGATAGCCTTTGGTTTTAACACGTTTCAAACAATATTTGAAAATCAGCAGAAGTTTGGTTCTGTTTTTTGTATAAAGGAATATCGTGAAATTCCCCTGGGGAATATAGACAGGTGCTTGCAACTTGACTCTGAGCTCATTATTACAGAAATAATAATATTTACTAGTAATAACAAAGCGATGAAAGAATTTAAAAAACAAATTAATATGCTGCAAGTCAGTGAAGATAATACCTTGCTTAGGAATTCAGAAATAAAAGAAATAATAGAACTTGAAGGAACTTCTACTATAGACTTTTGCCAACAGAAAATTATTTTTACGATTTTTGCAGATGATAGAAATAGATTGGCCGAGAATATTAGTAGTTTATCCTCCGTGATGTCGTTAATTGGTTTGATGATGTTCAGAACTGACCTTCATATGGAAAATCATTTTTGGGCACAACTTCCAGGTAATTTTGCTTTTGTTACACAACCGAAAAATATATTAGCAAAATATGCTTGCAGTTTTGCTATGCTACATGATTTTACTTCAGGTACATTAAAAGGTGGAAGGTGGAAAGAAGCAGTAACAGTCTTTTTTTCAAAAAAGGGGAGTCCTTACTTCTTTAATTTTCATGGAAAGAAAAACAATGGTCACACTACGATACTTGGAGCTCCAAATTCGGGTAGGACCTCATTGATTAATTTTCTATTATCAGAGTCAAGAAAATTTAATCCTAGAATTATCATATTAGATAACACCGGAAAATCAATAATTTTTACCAAAGCAGTGAGTGGTAAGTATTATATAATCGATCCGAAATATAAGAATAAAAGCCTAAAATTTAACCCATTAAACATTGAAGATAGTGCTTCCAACCGTAGTATGCTGGTTGAACTGATCAAAAGAATGGTGGCCGATACTAGCTTGGTAGGTATAAAAGAAAAGATAAAAAAAGTTGTAGATTCTATATTTGCTATACCTAGAGAATCGCGTTCTATTTCGCGAATTTCTGAGATGCTCTTGCTCTTGAAAGGTAAGATAAGTAAATGGTGTGGTGATGGTGAGTTTGCTTACTTATTCCAGGATAGTGATGAATCAGATATTGACTGGAAAATAAAGACTATATCTCTCAACACTGCAAACCTCACAAAGCACAAAGAATGTATGTCCGTGATACTTTACTATTTTTTATACTCTTTTGAGGCACAATGTGATGGCTCACCTGCAATACTTGTTTTGGATGAAGCATGGGAGATAAGTAGTATTTTTCCTACAGAGGAAGGGTTCGATAATTGGATGCAAAGGATGACAGAATTAAACGTTGTGGTAATTCTGAGTACTGAGAACTTAAACCTAGCATTTGCTAGCGAATTTACTCAATATTTGGATAAGCATGTTGATACAAGAATTTTAATGCCGAACTTCAATGCAAATAGGTTGTATATGAAAGCATTTTCCCTATCAAAAGAGGAGCTGAATATAATTTTGCAAACACCAACTCAAGAAGGTTTATTTTTGATAAAGCAGTATAAAGGATTAGTAACTTTAAATTTAGATTTGAAGAATATACAAGAAATACATGTGCTCTCAGCTAACAGAGAGACTATAAAATATATGTATGAAGCAATAAAAGAAAAAGGAGAAGAAGTGAATAAGTGGTTACCAGTGTTCTATGGAAAGTGTAAAACTTAATTTTTTATTGATATTCTTTTTGACATTTTATCTCTCATGTCAAGGATATGCTGATTGCCCGCCTTTTGTAGAGAATAATACTAAATTTGAAGCTGGGGGTAAAAAAGCTTTAGAGGGTTTTATAAAAATTTTTAGTTTTGGTACTGCTGGAAGTTTTCAGGTTGATGAAAGATTATACCAATACATTACAGTAAGGCAGGTAAAAGACCAAGGAACTGATGGTTATTTTGACCCAAAGATTCAGGTCTGTGATTACGAAGGAAAAAATAATTGTTATATATTACCTAGTGGAACATCCTGCCGCCAGATATATGGAACACAAAGTACAGGTGCTGGAGTTTCTGCTGCGGTTTTTATCGATTGGGAAGGAGATAAAATATTAGCTGATGGGACGATTAGGACAGATAACAGTGAAAAGATCAAAGAAGGAATTGCGAAGGGCCTTAAGTGGGAATGGGCAGATAATGTTACTGATGAAGAGAAAGTAAAATTTTCTAATTCTCCTAAAATATGCGCTTGCAGTCAAAAAGGGTCTTGTATGTCAGGAATTTCTTCATGGGGTGCTAGAGTGTTTTCAGGAGAAAACATTTTCCATCTAGGGAATATGGGAAAAGCTTGTGATACTTGTTCATCATGGAATGAAGGAAAGCAAAAGATAAAGTGTGCTCCTATACCACTTGCACCTGGTCCACCTCCATTCTGTGAACAACTTGGAATGTTACTTCCACAGGTTAAAATTGTCCCTATAACAAATAAGGACAATGATTACTTTAACCCAAGAGTTAGGGTAATCATTGGTAAATTAGAAAAAAAAGAATTGGATTTCCAAAGAACTTCACACGAGGTTGAAGATGGTAAGGGTACTACTTATTACTTCAAGACCTATAGAAAAAAGGATCAGCTCTGTGCTGAATACTATGGAACTCAAAATATGGATAAAGAAAATCTCCAGTCTGTCAGCTGTTTTCCGGCCCCACCTGCTCCAGAACCTGAAAGGGTAGAGATAGTAGATGAAAATACACTGGAGGTAAAAATGAAGATGGGTGCAAATGCTTTCTATGTTAATACTGGTTCTTCAACAAACATTGGCCCTCTATCTTTGAAAGTAGTCAAACCGAGGATAGTAAAGAAAACAACTAATAGTAATAATAATGAAGGTAATATCACTGATGTTATAGAAGGTATCTTAAGAAAGAACCCTCAGTTTGAAGTTTTAGAAAAATATGGGCTTACTCCTAATATTGGGATCCAGTTTCCTGATGGTAAGAGCTACAGTATAACAAATTCCAAGGAAAACAGTGAAATTGGATCTACTAAGTGGGAATTGGATAATATGGGACGACCAAAGATAGAAGTGAGATATATGAGAGTAAAAGATCAAGAAAATTCTAATGGTAAAATGCTTTGCCTTTCTGGCTGGAAACCAGAGCCAGAAGAGTTTGTTCTTGAGAGAGATGGTGAGATAATATCGCTAAAATCAATAGGAGCGAGGTATATTAAATACAATGCTGTTTATTCAAAGGAATCAAATCAGTTCTATTATCTTCCAAGCAAGGAAAAGGAGATAATTGACCTGTTAAAAAGACCTCAAAAACAGTTAGACGAAATGATATTCAACAAGCAAGGGTATGTTTTCTTCCCTGACGAAAATAAACAGGAGAAAGAAAAGTGCAGTTACTGTGTAGAAAGAAATGATGAAATAGATAAAGCATTTGCATCTAATAAAGGACTGAAAGTAGTATATAGATTGACAGATTTAGAACAATATTTAAATAAAAAAGATGGTAGTCCATTTTACTTAAGATATGAGGAAGTGGATTGTAAAGACAAAAATGGCAGAACATTGAGAAATGAAAAAAATGAAGTACAGAAGTGCACACAATTAAAAGATCGACCAATTAAGGTAAACAGAACAGAGGTCTTTTACGCTGATAAATTATGTAAGCTTGACTTGGAGAGTGTGAAGAAAAAGGTGCTGGATACAATAAACAAACGGCTGAAAAATAAAAATTTGCCGCAACCTTATACCTTTTTAGGTGATAATAATTATACAGGTGATTTATCAAAATACGGTTATATTGAAATAGAAGCATGGGGAGGTGGTGAAGCAGGTCATGTAAAAAATGCAGCTCACTCTATGGAAAGTAGACCAGGAATGCCAGGAGATTATATCAAAATTCAATTAAAAGTTGATCCTGAATATCCTATAATTAGAGCTCAAGCTACAGAGGGGGGTGGTAGACTCACAAGTCATATATCCAATAAGGATGGTGGACCAACTTTCATAAAAATGTGCAAAGACTCTTCAGAAGCAAACTGTAAAGATTTAATTACTGTTGCAGGTGGTGGTAAATATAGGATGTACGGTGGAAAAGAGTATAAGAAGACGAAGATCCATAATAATTTAGGTAATTTAAAGATATTAGGAAATCCAACAATAGTAACAGATAAAAATTTTACTGAAGACAATCAAGTAGCATATATAAAAGATAGTAAAATCAAGTATGAAAAGGTAAAATGTAGCAGTGGTTTTAGGAGCAGTAATCCTGGTGCAGGTGGCTGTATTGATGACATTAATCAAACCTATGGCAGAGGCTCTCCTGGTTATATTATTATTAAATCTGTACAGATTGATGGTAAAAAAGTGGAAGAAATAATTAATGCTCTTGTGGACCAGAATAGTAATGTTAGTGTTAGCAGTTTAATTGAAAAACTTTATCCCGGTATAACTAGGGAGATAGAGGAAGAAATCAAAAAGAAATTATTAGGGCTATAGCCAAAAGATTCTGAATTATAGCTAAAATACCTGAAAGGTATAGATTCTACCTCTTGCTTTAATAATTAGTTAAAATAAAGCATGTATAAGCTTGTTGTTTAGGTTTAATTGCTGTTTTTTAACGGAGAGGTGCGGCTATAAGGAGGGGTACTTTATGTCTCTAAAAAGTAAAATTTCTAAGTTAATAGAATAACAATTTAACGTTGAATACCATGATAATTATTTGGCTTACGCCATACGTAAGCAGGCTGCAAGTGAGCTATCTGACTCTATTACTCTTTGTATAGTTGGTAGTGGCGATTGCAAGATCAAGTATCAAGGTATTGCAAGTTCATTCAATATAACAAAAAAGGAAATCGACCAAGGTAACATTGCAAGTATAAAAAGTAAAATAAAAAGTGAAGCTGAAAAAGAAGATAGTAGGGTTTCTGGGTTGATTTCTAGGATTGATCAATCACCAAAAGAACAAAGTGAAAGGTCTATTATACAAATTTTAAATTCATCTGCTGAAGAGACGTTAAGAAGTTTCTGTGGGCAATGTAATACTCTGTACAGGAGAGTAACTTTCCGGAGTGTAAAGAACCTTCTACTTCATACAAGGAGCATGCTACAGAAGATTCAGGAACTACTGCCAGTCAAGATCCTTTTTTAACCTAATCAATCCATATATATGCTTTTTTTGTACCCAAGCTTTACTTTTTGAAGAGGATAGCAGGCACCATTCTTTACTGTACTTTTTTATTCTCATTATAACAGACTCATCTGTTTTCATAGTAATCTTACTGCCTGTACTCTGTTTTGATATTCATGAATATTTTCTTTTATCATCGCATAGCGCTTATCGCTAAGTAGACTAATTTTTGTCCACCCACAGTCTTCATTGATGTCACAGACCTTATGGTAAATTTGTTCATCATAATTTACGATTAGATTGACACAAACACAAGATAAAGAGTAAATTAAAAATTGAATAGATTTTAAACTTATAATAAATGCCTATAGAAATATTAATGCCTGCTCTTTCTCCAACGATGAGTAAAACTGGGGGAAAGATTGTGAAGTGGTGTAAGAAAGAGCAAGATAGAGTTGAAGTAGGTGATGTAATTGCTGAAATAGAGACTGATAAAGCCATAATGGAGTTTGAATCTGTAGATAGAGGGGTTTTAGCGAAAATTTTAGTGTCGGAAGGAACAAGCGGCGTGCCTGTTAATCAGCTGATAGCTCTAATGCTAGAAGAAGGGGAAGACAAAAGTGCGATTGATAACTATGTTTCAGTTCCTGCTGTCAATATTGAGGTTAAGGAGAAAGTTGTAACCACCTCTTCAGTATCATCCAACCCTTCGATGTCATCTCAGTGCTTGACACAGGAATCTAAGAAGGAAGAGGGTACTAAGACAACAGAAAGTAGGATAAAAGTAAGCCCATTAGCTAAAAAAATAGCTCAGAATGAAGGGATCAATGTTAGACGGTTAAAGGGTACTGGGCCATATGGCCGTATTATTAAAGCTGATGTACTGGGGTTTTTAGATAGTGGTGTACAAATTAAAAATCGTGAAAGATCGGATGAAGATACTATACTTGAAGTAAGTAACATGCGCCAAGTGATAGCGCAACGCCTCATTGAGGCTAAACAGAATATTCCACATTTTTACTTAACTGTGGAGTGCCAAGTTGATAAGCTAATATCGCTCAAAAATGAGATTAACTCAGCAGATAAAAACAATAAAGTAACAATTAATGACTTAATTATAAAAGCTGTGGCTTTCAGCATGAAAAAATTTCCTGATATAAATTCTTCGTGGATAGATAATAAAATACTGAGGTATGCAAATATAGATATTTCAATCGCTGTAGCACTTGAAGATGGACTCATTACTCCTATAGTGAAAAATGCTGATGAAAAAGGTATTTTGTCTATATCAAAAGAAGTGAAAGATCTAGTAATCAGAGCGAGGTCTGGAAAATTGGGACCAGAAGAATTTCAAGGAGGCGGATTTACTATCTCCAACTTAGGAATGTTCAGTATAAAAACTTTTAGTGCTATAATCAATCCACCACAGTCTTGCATTATGGCTATTGGTACATCTAAAAAGCAGCCTATTGTTATCGATGAAAAAATAGAGATAGTAGAGATAATAACAGTAACGCTTTCTGTTGACCACAGAGCAGTTGACGGGGTGTTAGGAGCAAAATTTTTAAACGCCTTTAAACATTATATAGAGAATCCTCTGGCAATGCTTATTGAAGCTAGAGTAAATATTTAGTCTATCGGCATTGTTATTATAAAATTAATATCTTTAAGTTTATAATTCTATTGGTTGATAGGCTTAGAGGTAAAAAAATGACTACTACAGTAGAAAAAAATAATCTAAAAGTTTTTCCTAAAAACAAAGGAAAGGTTAACTCAATAAGGTATGATTGCTCCGCAGGTACCGCGCAAGAGCGCCAGAAACTGAGTTATAGTCGTAGAATGAGTTAGAAAAAGTAATAAAACTTGGAAAGATTACTCCACCTGTTCTCCCAAAATCTTATCAAGCTAGATTTGCTGGAATAAAAGCAATTTTTGAGCAGGATGCTCAGAATAAGAGTTTTAGTAAACAATTTAAACATATAAATGTGTCGTTAAATATTGTTTGTGGCATGTTATTGAAGGGGTGAATGGCTCTACTCCATTTTTGAGCAGGATGCTCAGAATAAGAGTTTTAGTAAACAATTTAAACATATAAATGTGTCGTTAAATATTGTTTGTGGCATGTTATTGAAGGGGTGAATGGCTCTACTCCATACTTTGAAACTACAGGGAAGTAGAGTATCGACAATCGCTTTTAGTGACAGCGGTAAAATAGTGGATAGCACAATGTTAGAGGGTTTAGTCCAACAATGCAGCAGGTTATTAAAAATACTAATACTGCTCAGAAATCAAAAAATTCTTCAAGTGCAAATTTAATACCTGTAAAAGAGAAGATTAATTTGTTTAACAATATGAATAAAGAGCAATCTAGTACTACACATAAACAAGAGCTTTTGTCAGAAGTTTCTAAATGAAGGTGACCGTGGTTACTAAATGTTACCCCTGTTTTTGGTGCACAAAGGCAGGGGTACTTTCAAAACAGAATGTTCCTTATATTTGCTTCATGAGCTTGTGGCCTCTGAGCCTTTCTCTTTAAAAGCAGCCTTAAAAAAGGTTTTAAGCTTTTCCCATTCTTCCTGGCTATTTATGTAGTTCAACACTGCAGGTCTATATTCATTTTCAATTTTTTCTAATGCCTTCTGATATGAGTAATCCAGTCCCTCATATACGTTGATACCTATTGATTATAGTGTTATCAGAAACGAAAACAAATTTGGGGCGGGCGATTCTTCCTTTATATAGTTTAAAAGACATAGTTTTATTTTTTTTACGCAGTGTTTTATTGTTTCTAACAATAGCGGTAGACTTTCTATATAAAATATAAAATTGTTTATAATTAAACTTTTTAATTTTTCGGTAACTTTATATTTTAAAATAGTTCTTATGTAAAATTTTTATCGGTTGTTTTGATAAGTGTAAAAAGAGATCAATAAAAGATCTCAGATCAAAATTTTACCAAGTATTGTGTTAATAGCCTTATATACATTACTCTTATCTCTACTGACAGAAATAATGAGAACAAGTCCTTCTCTGTGTTAAGCATGTACTTTATAGATTCCAGAAAATCAGCAATACCTTTATGATGGAATATATCAAGGTTGTCCACCATTATGTAGGTGTTTTTGTCTTTCCTAATTCTATTAACTACTCTTGCTAATTGTGTTTTAAATCCTTAATGTTTCTTCTCTTCTCTCTGAAGAATACTCAACTCTCTCAGTATAGAGCTAATGTCTTTTCTATCGGCCTCTTTTGTAGGGTCAAGCAATATGGAAAGCATAGCAAGTGGAGATTTACTGATTAGCTTTTCTAGTGTGTTTAAAGAAAATAGCTCTTGTTTTATGTTCTTGAAATGTTATATAACACTTCTTTTTACTTCATATGGCGCGAATAAGTCTTCGAATAGAAGATTTAAAAAAGAAGGCAGTGATTAGTCCGATGCATTGGTGTTCCATGCGCTACAATAAGCTGCAATTTCATTTTGTTGCTTTAACTCTTTTACCCACTCTTTCAAAAAAATGTCTTGCCCCATCTGCATATCCTTCTAAAGATATTATTGTAAAAAACTGGCCAGTTGTTTTTATTATAGTGTTGAATTTACCTGAAAAGTGCTTATAGTTTAGGTAGTCATTTTCCCAATCCACCACCTTGAGTGGTAGCACTGTTTCTTTTCTTCTGAAGGTTATTAGCGATATAAGTTTTTTAAGTACATGTCCTATTTTATATTCGACTCATATTCTTGTCTTGAAGTAAGTGCTGCTTTTAACGTTCCTTCATCTAGGTAATCAATTTCGCCACCCATTGGTATACCACAAGCAAGGCGTGATACTTTCACATCTAAATTTTTTAGCGATTCAATTATATACTGTACGGTAACTTGGCCCTCCAATGTTGGATTAATTGCGATAATGACCTCTTCAATTTTAAACTCTGTGACTCTTTTAGGAATATTATCAAGGTTGAGTTTTTCTGGACCTATGCCATTTATTGCTGATAATCTACCGCCCAAAACATGGTACATACCTGAATATATACTTCCTTTTTCAAATGCCCATAAGTCGCCTAATTCTTCTACTACGCACATTAGCTTAGTGTCACGCTTTGGGTTGGTACAAATAGAACAAGGTGATTGAGTATCTAGATTTCCGCAAACCTTACACTCTATTATAAGATCTGCCAGCTCTTTAATCGAAGATGCAAGAGGTAGCATGACTTTCTCCTTGTTTTGGAGTAAGTGTATAACTAACCTTCTTGATGATGATGGCCCTAGACTTGGCAATTTGGAAAAAGCATGAACTAAATTCTTTATGTTAATGTTCATTCAATAAGTTTAGTATAGTTCGTAAATGGTAACATCAAACCCTTTATAGAGAAAGTGGTAAATCTCTCTTGATCTTACTTTGGTTAACTATAAAAAAAATTTTTTACTCCAACGGAGAAAATTACTTCTGCATATTTAAAGCCTCATTATAATAATAATAAGGGTATTTCTGACTCACAACTTATTTTTGATCTGCGTGAGTTCAGTAAAAGACTTGAGGTATTTTTTGGCGAATTATGTCAAGTTATAGTGTCTGCATGTCTTTTGAATTTTTTCTGCATTCAGCCGAATTGCGCTTAGACTAAGCGTCAGCAAATTATTACAGCGCCAATTTAAATTATTATAGGGTCAAAACCAGCACCACTGGGTTTTTTTGCCTTTTGGTAAATTTCTTAATATTTGTAACTGAAGTGTTTACTGACAACCACCGTTCTGCTACACATTAGCGGCCGAGATGCTGTTCAGTCTTTTAACTTACAATACCGTGAATGAACCGCAGTATGATGTAGGAAGACCTTGCTTGGGTTAGCTATAGGTAATCTAGTTTTAAGTGATCATTAAAAAAAACTTATAGGATCAACATCTATTGTTACTATAATATTCGGACTTAAGTTACAATTTTTAATCCAATATTTCAGCTTTTTTTGTACGGATAGACTATGTTTATTATATATTTTTAGCAATACCCTATACCGGTACTTATTATTTAAGAAACTTATTGCTGCCGGTGATGGACCAAGAATTTCAAATTCTTTTTTTCTAGATTTTAGGGTCAAGCACTGGAATGACAAAGAAGAAGAGGACGGGAGCTTTTTGCTTAAACATTGATTATGCAAGAAGCTCGCTATCTCATTTGCTGCTTTTTGTGTTGCAATCTGATTCTTACCGCAAATTATAAGTGCGATTAGTCTACTAAATGGAGGCATTTTAGCTTTGTACCTTGACTCAAGTTCGATTTCATAAAATGAGTCCCTTTTTTGATGCTGCAATGCTTTTATTACTGAACTTTCAGGATGATTGGTTTGCACTATTACCATTCCTTTTTCATTAAACCTTCCAGACCTTCCTGCAACTTGATGTAATAACTGATACGTCTTTTCTGCTGCTCTTAGATCAGCATTTTCAAGACTCAAATCTGCATTTATCACACCAACCAAAGTTAATTTAGGGAAGTTGTGCCCTTTAGCAATTATCTGCGTGCCAATTATAATGTTTAACTCTTCCTTCAACACTAAGTCAATAACGTTACTAACCGACTTCTGATCGCTACTTATAATCGCAGTTTTTGCGTTTGGTATTAACTTGACTGTTTCTTCAAGTAACCTTTCAATTCCTATGCCATAAAGAAACAATGACTGTTTACTTTGGCAATTAGAACATTTCTCTGGAAGTTTTAATTGGTAAGAACAATGATGACACAAAAGAGCATTTTTTTTCTTGTGGTATACGAGCCAAACAGCGCAGTTCGAGCAGGGAATTTTATATCCACACTTTTTACAAACTGCAAGTTGTGCATACCCTCTGCGGTTTAAAAAAAGCATAACCTGCTGTTTTTTCTCTATGGTCTGTTTTATTCCTTCAAAAAGCTCATTGGAAATCCATTGCTTATTGTTTCTTGTATCCACTACTTTAATGAGTGGCAATTCTGCGCCACCGAATCGCTTAGCTAGCTTTACATAGTTGTAATTTCCATTTTTAACATGATAAATAGTTTCAAGTAATGGAGTTGCTGAAGATAAAATTATTGGAATGTTTTCGATTTTGGCCAAGATTATTGCCATATCCCGGGCATTATATATAGTTCCCTGCTCTTGTTTGAAAGATGAATCGTGCTCTTCATCAACGATGATCAATTTTAGGTTTTTATAGGGCAAAAAAAGTGCTGATCGTGCACCAATAATTATCTGCGCATTTCCATTTGCTGTATTGAGCCAATTGTTTCTGCGAGTTTTTAGAGTGAGTCCTGAGTGCCATTCAGCTAAGTTTCTTGATGTTTGACTACGAATACGATTTACCAATTGTGAAGTTAAAACAATTTCAGGTAGGAGGATTAAAACTTGTATACTACCTTTGTTTGATGCCGTTTCGACATATTTTGGTGTCATTCCAGCACTTGGCGAAGACAATGTGTTGAATATTATAGTGGGTTTTGCCTTAAACATAAAGATGTCATGTAAGTAGCTAACACTGGAATCCAGAAATTTTGTTTGTAAACTAGGTATGGGAGTGGCTGCTCTTACGTTAAAATGAACGTTTTTGATGAGATTGCGTGGAAAGCTGGATCCCAATATTAGAGTACTGGGATGATACCCTACTGGTGGACCCAAATTGCAATGTTTGTACAGTTGTGTATCTGGGCACTGAAATGATAAAGTCCGAGCAGCATTTGGAGTGGCAGGTGTACTGCTATAGTTCTTAATCAATTGTGCAATTACAGAGAGATAAACTTCCGTTTTTCCAGATCCTGTCTCACCGTCAAGCAAAGTCACTGAATACTCATTCAAATTGCTTATTATTTTATTGCTGGCTATCTGCTGTTCGGGGTTTAGTTGGTAATTTATCTCACTTACTTCCTGCTCTTGTTCAACATGAACTAGCTTATCTAGGTGATTTACTTTTAACACTCCTCCCATTATTACTTTTGCAAGCATACCAATAGATATTACATTGTACTGTGCAACCCACTCTGCAAATGCAATTAATTTTAGTCTAATATTTGGTAGATTGATCTTTTGCTCAATGAATTTTAATTCTTGATCGTTCTTGTTACTATACTTCCAAACTATTCCGATCAAGCGTTTTTTGCCAAATGGCACCACCACATAATCTCCAACTGAAACGTCAGTATTTTCCTTAACTGCATATGAAAACAATTGGTCAATTGGGAGTGGTAGTAGTACATTAACTGTTCTTGCCATAGCAATTGAGTTTAGCATTGTTTTAAGAGTTTTGAGTTGATTTTTGTGGATTGGTTTGTTAAACTAGTATATATAAATTTATTTAGCTAAGATGGTAAATATGCAAGGGTCTCATGTACAGAAACTAATAGGATTTTCTGAACTTCATAAGAACTTTATGAAGAACAGAAGACCAATCTAATTGGAAAAGCAGTTGTTTAAAATGAATGAGAATTTTAAAAGAAAATACCTTATTGATAAGAGAACTTTTGCTGCTCATGGTACCAATGCTTGGACGCTTTTTTCAGCACTTGCTTTTACAAATGACCAATTGTTACCGAAAAATGAAATGAAAATAAGGGGAATACCTGTTGTTGAAGGTGGTTAACATTTGAGAAAGCTAGAAACAAAGCTTATGAACATGCCTTTTGCCCAAATACAGTAAGTCAAAATGCAGTATCGACTGTTGAACTGCATAGTAGGAGTTCATATTTGCTTGATGCATCTCGATATGTGGAAATGGTGATAAAATGTTATAATTGTGATCACGGTAACTTTAGTAAAAGGTATCTCAATAAGTATCAGAAAAGAAGCTTAGATAACATGTAGAAAGGGCAACAGTACTTTTAAATGATAAGGATGTGCGAGAAGCATATAAAGGTTATCTACTGTTCCATAGTTATTAGACAATAGAATTGGAAGAACAACAATAGGTTCTGTTATAGATAATGAATACGGACGTGAGAGATTTTATATTAGAGTCATAGTAGTAGATGAAAGAGTATATTAGAAGTTTAGTTAGCAGTACCGATCCCGCGATAGCTAAAAGTATAATGTATCTCACTAACGAAAAGGTTAATAGTTTCGAGAAAACAAAAAACTACAATAAGAATTGTGGATATGTACAGTCCAGGTAGTAGAACAGCACATTGTATGTATAAAAACAGCTTTGTGAACGATTTTGAGTAGGTATTTAAAGATAGATTAGCCTTCAGTTTTTCTGATCAGTTTAATATTTATAAAATAGAAAAGAAAAAGCTGGTAAAAAGAACGATAAAAGGTAAACCTGAAGTATCTACTGCTACTATAACTTACTATCAAGATCCAGATCCAACTTTGGAAACAACAATTGATAATGTAGGTTATAGTGTAGTGCTTAAGAGTCATTTCAATCAAAAATAGATAAAAATGTAAATAATGATGAACAAATTTTGGAACAATCGATTACAAGTAAGACTATTATATAACAGGAATAATCAATAGATAGTGATTCACAAATGTTCACAGGTAGTACAACTCCATTTCAAAAAACGTCTGCAAGTGATGAAAGTAATAATAATTTGCACAGAAAACAAAGCACCTAGCAACTGTCTTATAGTACACAAGCATAATTTCTTCACAAAAACAACAACCTTCTAGAACTTTTTCGGGGGGATGGACAATAGGCTTAGCATTATTGTTTGGTGCTATAGGAGCTACGCTAGTTGCAATAGGGATTATGCCTAAAATTGCCGCTATCGGAATGATTGCGACTGCTGTGCTGTTGTCAGGAGTTGCAGGTAACATTAGGTGGTGTGTAGGATACCTACAGACAAGCAGTAAACAAATATTGTAGTGGAGCTGCTGTACAAGTTGTATAACGACCGTTAATATCGTTCACATAGCAACCTAAACATGTTTTTTCTGGATTTTAGTGTTATGCGCTGAAATCACAAATTGTAGTTGCCTTGTCTGGATATAGAAAAAATCTTAATGTTTAACATATTTTTTGTAGTACACACCTTATAATTGATAAATAAGGTAGTTGATAAATTTATACGATTTGTGGGGATTACTGATGATTAACGGTACAATTACTTTGAACTTTCAAGTAGAAAAAGGCGAACTTAAGACCGGTATTATTTTTCTGTGCGTGTAAAGCTTACAAATGAGAACAAAAATCTTTTACGTGAAAAGCTTGGCAATACAGTTCAATTTGATAATCTAAATGACTACTTAGATTTTAATTATGAAAATTTTTATATCTACTATAGTAGATATAGCGGACACAGTGGTGGAAGTGAGCTATGCATCAGAGGTGATATGATAGATATTTAGTTTCCAATCTTCCACTCGATCATAACGGATTTTCAATAGAACTATCATCTGATGGAACGCCAATTGTAGATTATGGATTTTACCCTCTGGCTGTAATCTACAATCCCAATCATCAATATAAGACAAAGGAAAAAGCATGTAATGATCAGGGCGAATTGTCACCCATTGCATCAAATGTGCTAGATAACTTTCTAAGCAATGCAAATGGCTTAACCATACAAGAGATATATTTTTGCAGATACAAAATGAAAATGCTAAGAAAGAAGGTGAATTTGGTAAGAGAGAAAAACAAGCGGAAAAAGAGTTAGATTGAAAGAATGAGGAAGTAAAAGGGTTTATAGAAAGAGGTATATTACCTTATTTAAAGTGGTAAAAGGTTATGATATAGTTGATGGACGTTCAGCAGTAATTTTACAACGTGGCGGAGGGAAGTCATTCTTGATTCGAGTAAATACTATATAGTGGAATATCGACACATGAAGGATTGGAAGGCGATAAATATTTTAATTTCGTTAGTCCTGGTAGTAATATGCTGGTTGATTTGAAAACTTGTTTTTTGTGCTTAACAAGAGTTCTTACCCTGAACTTAAAATTGGTTTCTACCAATATCTGAATTTAATTCTGACAGTTATGCTAAATATTTTAACACTAAGAATCAGCTTTTTAGTGTTGATCAATTGTCTATAGAGTTATCTAATTGTGCAAAAGGAAATGGTAATAAGTGAGTCAATCAAGAATTGAACCCATAATTAATAGATCTTTTTTAAAGCTTATTTATAGTAAAAGTTTTTAAGAGGTAAATATGGCATTCAAAACAAATTTTGGGCATGATAAATCACAAATGCTGATTGAAAAACTGTTTCCAAATAAAGAGGATGTAGTGATAAGCAATGAGCTTATAGTAGAAGTGAGATATGGTGGACTAATAAGCTATACGCCTGATTATATAAAGCAAATTGTAAAAGATACTTATGAGGCTTGGTCTGAGAATTTCTATTCACAGAAAAACTATAATAGCGGCCCAGTGAAATTGCAACTTTATGTGCTGAAAAGTTATGACGATTATAAAGCTTACATAAAGGAGCTTTCAGGTGGCAAAGACCATAATGAACTATGGGGTGGTGGAACGGTAAGGGCACATGAAGCTGACGGTACAATAGCAAAGACTTTCATTATTGGAGATGTAAATGGTTTATTTTGTGCGAAGTCTAAAATTTTAATGGAAAAGATGAGTGATGCATTTCTTGAGTACGCTACTGGCAATTTGAATGAAGTACCTGAAGTCTTACGTACTGGTGTGAAGCTTTTTATGTGGAGTTATGATGCAGCTAAGAAGAAGAGTACTCATGATATGCACTATATAAAAGAGACATACGATGAGATGCAAGAATCGGGATACAACACACCTTATAAAATAGCTAATATGGCTAATGGTTATAGAATGGCAGATTGCTTAGTAACGTTCTTGCAAGAAAAACATCCTCAATTCATAAAACAACTGCTTACTGAAATATCTTCTGGTAAAGAACAAGCAGTGTTGAGGTTCAAGCAGCTTTTAAATAATTCAGGAATTGAGAGAGAATTTAAGGAGTGGATGGATGTAGGAGGTGGTAATAAAGTTGCCGCAGATCTTGTACCAGACAGTGAAGTTATTACCCTCAGCGAACATAAGCTTCAAATAAACATAAAGTATGATAATAAAGAATTAAATCAGGACAAGCTGAGTAATATAAAAGACACTGTCAAGGGTGCCATAAGAGATTTTGACTCAGCATTTGGCATTAATAATTCTCAGCCTTGGCACAATATACCAAGTAAGGTCAACATTTTCGTATTTAATACAAGGAGCAACTATGAAGATTACCTTAAGGAGTTGAACATTGATGCTAAAGATCACTCTGGTTTAACACTCCAAGGTCGCGGTTCGGAAATTCATGTTTATTTTTACTTACAGGATCAATTTGATTACTCATGTAAAACTTTAAAGCACGAGTTGGGGCACGCTTTGACTATTATTAATTCTTATTATGGTACGGGCGATGTTTTGTCTAAAGCTATGCATGAAGGAGTTGCTAACTATATGGCAAGCGTGGAAAACGGTAAGCACGTCAATGATCGTGAGGATATTGAAGCTCTTTCTACGATACAACGCAAGTTTCTAAAACCTGACGAGATATTACGTAATAATAACCAAGGAGATTATTACTATTCAAAAGCAGAGCAGGTAATAAAATTTCTTGAGCATAAACATCCAGATCTCCTTGATAGTTTTTTGAAAAGCCTTTCTATGCACAGTACAAATAGACCTCAAGATAATAAATTATTTGAGGATTTTCTAACTAAGCTGAAGGGCTATAATCAGGAGTTTAAAGATTGGGTCAAGATTCAGTTAAACGGCGAAGGGCATTTAAGGCATGAAAATGAATCAGATATGCAAGAGAGTCAGACTGAACAACCTGCTAATGAGGAAAGAAATAGGGATAAAGGATCGCTAGAAGAAGATGATAAAAATAAACAAGAAGAAGCCGTCATAGCAAGCGTTATAGACAGTATGGAGGATAATGAAGTAGATTATCTACAACACCCCTTGAAAATAAAGACAGGTGAATTTATTGAAACTGGTAAATATAAGGCGGTGCTACAGGTTCAAGATCAAGATATAGATAATTTTTATCAAAACTTAAGTAGTCAGTATACTACTGGAAAATACAATTATGATCAAATGATAGCTCTGTATAATAAAATTTATATACAAGATTCTAAGCTTGATGGAAAGCCAATTACTCTTTCTGAAGCTTATGTTACAAATAATCATCTGTTTATCAAAGATCAGGATTTTGGAACTATAAGTGATTTCAATGAAATGTTCTACAAAAGTGATGAGTTAATGTGATGTGAAGGGTAAGATGTGATCTGGTGGACGAAAATTAACTAACAGAAAAAATTAGTGCACATGCTTTTATCTTTCAGGTTGTTTATCAAGTATAAACATCAGCTCTTCCCATTCTCTTTTACCAATATTGCTTTCTTCTCTAGTAACATTTTCTCCTCTAATTAATTTGCGAATTATCCCAAGGCCAGTTCTTGAAATGCAGGCTGATTCTAAACAGTATTCAACAAAGGCGCTGTGGACTAGTGGTACCCACTTCTTTACTATATCCAATATAACTTCTGCATAGACTCTAATTTCATGTTGGGCACGCTTATCAGCTCTAAGCTTTAAAAAATGAAGAAGGTTATGTAGATCTACCTTCCAATAAAATTGCGTGTAATAATTAAGTGTTAAGTTAGTCCTGGCAATTTCTCTTGTAAGTCCTTGTTCAATAAATTTGTTGTAATGAGAATACACCAAATTAGAGTCATTTATTAGAGAATCTATTATTTCCTTTGAGATATCCAAGTCAAAAGCTTCACCACTACCTTGTTTATTATTATCGGATTGTTTTGCAACTTGCTCTGGTTCTGGTATATAGAATTCATGATCAAGGATTGAATACCTTGCAGAATATTCATTTACGTTTGCAGTTCTATGCCTTATCCATTGTCTTGCAATAAAAATTGGAAGTTTCACATGAAACTTAATTTCACACATTTCAAATGGAGTTGTATGATGATATCTCATTAAATACTTTATAAGTACTTCGTCTTGATTTATCTGTTTTGTTCCTTTGCCATAAGAAACACGAGCAGCTTGTACTATGGCGCTATCAGAGCCCATATAATCCACTACTCGAATAAACCCATGATCTAGTACCCTGTGTTCCTCATATAGAATTTCATCTATCTCTTTTACTGTGATTCTCTTGGTTGAATAACGTTCTTCATTCATAAAATGTCCTCAAGGTGAAATAGAGATATCGGCCCCGCATGAATTAAGTTTTTCGTGCATTGCTTCATACCCTCTCCATAAATGATGTGAGTTATTTATTGTGGTTTCTCCACTGGCTACTAAAGAAGCAAGCACTAAAGCTGCAGTTGATCTTAAGTCAGTAGCATATAGATTAGCTCCAGATAAGCTTTTTATTCCATTTATAGCAGCTTTGTTTTTCTTAATGCTAATATTAGCACCTAACTTTCTTAATTCATCTGCATGTGAAAACCTATTTTCAAAAATGTTTTCTTCAATTACTGATATCCCGTCAGCGATGCACATTGCGGACATCAGTTGTGGTTGCATATCACTGGGGAAGTTGGGGTATGGATCTGTTGCAACATTAGTAGACTTAATAGAACCATTTTTTCTGGAAATGACAATGCTTCCGTCGTACAGTTCAACCATAGCTCCTATAGCTTCCAACTCATTTGCAATACATCTGATGTCAGATAGATTGATTCCTTCCAACACCAGCTTACCGTTAGTTATGATAGCAGCTAATGCATACGTACCGGCTTCTATTCGATCTGATATTATTTTGTGGATACACCCATTTAATTTTTTAACTCCTGTTATTATAACCTTCGTATTATTGATTTTAATATCAGCACCTATTTTCTTTAGAAACTCTATTAAATCAAGAATTTCTGGCTCAGTTGCAGCATTATTTATTGTTGTTACTCCTTCTGCAAGTGTTGCTGCCATTATTATATTTTCTGTTGCACCGACGCTTATTTTCTCAAGTGTGATTTTTCTTCCTTGTAGCTTTCCTTTCACTGTTGCAATTATATTATAGCCATCAATTTCAATTTTAGCTCCCATTTCTTCTAACGCTTTGATATGCATATCAACGGGACGCTTTCCGATATTGCATCCACCAGGAAAAGCTGTTCTCGCTTTGCCAAATCTACTAAGCATTGGGCCCAACATTAGAAAAGAAGCTCGTAGTTTGCTTGCAGTTTCATACTGTATCGCGTAATTGTTGATGTTACTGCAATCAGTTTCCAAAGTATGATTTGCTTTGTGATCTTTGTTGTGCATAAAGTTTACTTTTGCTCCAAGACCTTCAAGCAATTCAGACATCAGGTGCACATCAATTAGATCAGGTACATTATGTAGAACTACTGAAGAACTACTCAAGAGGCTAGCTGCCATTATTGGCAAAATAGCATTCTTCGAACCATTAATCTTGATTTGTCCAACCAAGGGTTTATAGTTACTCCTTACTAATATTTTATGCATTCAATAAAACTGGATCTTGCTGAATAAGTATAGTAAATCGACAGTAAAAGACAAATCACATAATAGTAAAATAACTTATGCTCTACAAGATATGAAATCAACTACACTTTCCAAAAACAAGTGATGCATTAGTACCACCAAAACCAAACGAATTGGAAAGCGCATATTGAATTTCATGCTCTTGAGCTTTAAGCGGTATAAAATTTAAATCACATCCTTCTGAAGGTTTATGTAAATTTAAAGTTGGCGGAACAATTCCATTGTTTAACACAAGAATGCTAAATATTGCTTCAACACTTCCTGCAGCACCAAGTAAATGTCCTATAGAAGATTTAGTTGAAGAAATTGGTATTTTATAGGCATAGTCATCGAATAATTGTTTTATCGCTATTACTTCAATTTTATCTCCAAGAGGTGTTGAAGTTCCATGTGCATTGATATACCCGATTTGATTTGGATTTATTTGTGCACTTTTTAAGGCGAGTTGCATTGCTTTTAATGCACCTCTTCCTTCTAAATGTGGTGCTGTAATATGATATGCATCTCCTGTTAGCCCATATCCAGTGAGTTCTGCATATATTTTTGCACCTCTTTTTTTTGCATGTTCATATTCTTCTAGCACTAATATACCTGCTCCTTCCCCCATGACAAATCCATCGCGTCCTTCATTCCACGGTCTTGAAGCTTCTTTAGGTTTATCGTTAAATTTAGTTGATAATGCCTTCATAGATGCAAAACCTGCAATTCCAACTCTACACAATGCACTTTCTGATCCACCTGCAATCATCACGTCTGCTTCACCAAGTTTTATAGCTCTTGCTGAGTTTATGATTGCGTGTGCACCTGTTGCACATGCAGTTACTGCTGAATCATTTGGACCTGTAAATTCATATTTGATAGAAACATGGCCAGATATTAAATTTATTAAGCTTGCAGGAACAAAAAATGGACTAACACGTCTGGGTCCCTTTTCCTGCATGATAATTACATTTTCCTGAATTGATGGAAGACCACCTATGCCAGAGCCAATGGCCACACCAATACGTTCTCGGTTAATGCTTTGATTTTCCAAAATTAGTGAATCATCTACTGCCTGAATGGCAGCTGCAATACCGTAATGAATAAAGCGATCTGTTCTTTTTAGATCTTTCTCAGAGATGTAATTCAATGGGTTAAAACAATGCTCAATGTTGTCATGTTGTAAAGGGACTTGCCCTGCAACTTTGCAGCTAAGGTCAGAAGCATCGAATCTACTGATTTTCTTTATACCAGACTTACCATTTATTAACTTAAGCCAAGTATTTTCAACATCTGCTGCCAGTGGAGTAATTAAGCCAATACCAGTAACTACTACTCTTCTGCTCATTTAATATCAACTATTGTTTTTTTTGTTACTGACATACTCAACTATTTGTTCCATAGTTTCCATTTTTTGTGCATCCTCATCAGGGATTTCTATTCCAAACTCTTCTTCTGCTGCCATAATTATTTCAACTGCATCTAAACTATCTGCGCCATGTTCTGAAAGCTTTGAGGAGTTGTTAAACTTCTCTACATCCTTGCTAATATGCTCTAATACAATCTTTTTTATCTTTGCTTCTATATCTTCTCTAGTACTCTTTGCTAGTTCACTATTCATTTTTTACCAAAAGATAATTTATTCTTTGATATTATAGAAAATTTTTATGTTTGCAATATCTTTATATGACTGATAAGCTATGACAGTTTCTTACCGCTTCAGCTGAGGTATGCTTTAATATCATACGCTGAGCAATTAACAAGCTCAAAGATGCTAGATAAAACAACAAAAAATTTGCTTATTACAGAAATAAATAAAATTTTACCTGAAGATAGTCAAAATAGGCTTATATCAGCTGTACGTTATGTACTTCTTGCTCCTGCAAAACACATACGTCCATTTTTAGTTGTAGCTTCGTCACAAGTATTTAATGTTGAGATTGAGAGGGTAATATCGATTGCTATGGCAGTTGAATGTATTCATACCTATTCTTTGATTCATGATGATTTGCCATGTATGGACAATAGCGATACTCGCAGAGGCCAGCTAAGCTGTCATAAAAGATTTGACAAAGCAACAGCAGTACTTGCAGGAGATGCACTGCTTACTTTAGCTTTTGAAATATTATCCTCATTAAATGAGGGTAGCAATAAGCGCTGTGAAATTATAAAAGCGCTCTCTCAAGCAATAGGAGCCAAGGGAATGGTAGGGGGACAGATTTTAGATATTAAAACGGCGCTCCATGTCATCCAGCACCATGACTACTTAGATCCAGAAAGTTCAGTTATAAATGAGCACACCAGACAGCTATGTAATAAGAACAGGACTCTGGGGTCATGTGCTAAGATAACTCCAGATAGTAAAATAAAAGAAATTCACTTGATGAAAACCGCAAAACTATTTGCGGCCTCATGTGAAATAGGTGCTATAATAGGGAGTGCTACAGACAAGCAACGTAGAGCGTTATATAACTATGGAGTGAATCTAGGGCTTATCTTTCAGGCTAAGGATGATATTAGAGACTATAAACAAGATGAAGTGAATAATTTGATGTCTATGCTTAGTAAAAGTGAAATAGAAAACTATATAGATAATCTCTTTAAACAGGCTTTGGATAATCTGGGTGAGCTTTCAGGAGATACTAATTATTTATATAATTTATTGAATCAAGTAAAAAGAGATGACTAGAAAAATTATACTACAATTGCTTATTTCTATAGTGATAATTTTCACTTTAGCTTCTGCATTTGTGTTTGTTGTTGTTTGTATAAATAAAGGTAAACCAGAGAGGAAGGACAAGCTTTATGAGATAGATGCTGCGCATAGTAGTTGGGTACAGACGATAGCATATTATCTGGTGAAGCCAATACTTGAATCAGCGCTTGATCGCTATATTGAAAAGCATGGGCTGATAGAGTATTTGAAAGAAATAATACAGCAAAAAGTAGAAAAAGGTTCAATAAATTTTTATGAAATTATAGAAGGCAGTGGCAGTAGAGCTTTCTGCGGTCAGGAAGTCGTATTACAAATGTATAAAATATCTGATAATTTAGCAACACCGCTGCCACTTCCAAAACAAACTTCTGATGTTACTTTGGTAATAGGTCAAGATAACCAAAGAGAGGTGGGTTTAGGGGTAATAGGTATGAAAGAAGGTGGAGAGCGTGTAGTTACGATAAATAATATTGCTAATAAGAATGAAGTGAATTTTAATTCTTATTATATTAAATTAATCGAAGTAAAAGATAAATATCCTGACTCAGTGAATAGTATGATGATTTTTAACGAATTAATTAACAAGACTGGAAAACAAGTAAAGTGCGGTGACAGGGTATCAGTTAAATATAGCTTAATGGGGCATGATGGTGAATATATAATCAAGAATCAAACAGTGCAATTTAAGGTTGGCAATAAAAAAGTACCACTTGCTATGGAGCTTGGGGTTATAGGAATGAAAGAGGGTAATAATAGAACTATTATTTCTCCGCCGGAACTTTTGAACGTTACTGATGATATGTTAATTGAAAATATAGATTTTGACGAAGAAAGTGTTTCAATAATTAGCTTAAGCTTGGATGACAAGCAAGAAATAGCAGCACATCACTCTACTGTTGAGTAATAGTTAAGGATATAGCTAAAATTTTAAATTTACTAATACGGCTACACAAGTGTTGTGGTTTGAGTCTACCAGGTGGCTTTCATGCCAATACTTCCTTCTTCTGTCATCCAAGTTTGTAACACTGTGATCCAGGTTTTTTTAGGCTCCAGCGTTACGCACTGAAGTGAACCCTACTTTTTTCTGGATCTCAGATTTGAGTGATCTCTCTCTTAAATCGCTTTAGCTGTAAATGTTTAAGGAACTCACCAAGCAGGAAAAAAAGCAAAAGAAACCCTAGTGATATCTCTTGTAGGAACTTGACATTAATGTCTTATATGCTTGGTAAGTAGTCAACCTTGGAATTATAAATATCCATAACGTCACGATAAGGGTAATGCAGAAGTTTTTCAAATAATTTCTTTATAAAAAAAGAAGATTAGTTGATTTTTGAACTAATTCTTAAATAAAGACAAAAAGAACAATGCAATGTGAGTTGTTTACTGTTCTCTCAAAAACTTGGCGCTTATTACATTACTTAATAAGCGAGATTCAGCTAACGTAGATAAAAATTTATAAAGACATGGAGTGTCTATATAAGAAAAATTAAACATAACACACCTAGTTTAATAATGTGCTTTTGTCACTTAAATAAAGATTAAGGATAAATTTTAGGTCTAAAACATCCCCATATAAGGGTTCTTAAGGCCTGTAAAATGGGCTTTATGTTTATTTACAAACACCGTTTCTGTCATTCTATAGCTACGTTTTTAATCTACTTTAATTTTATAATTGTGCTTACTTAAAGTTTTTTCTGTTATACCACTACTGCGAATAAAGGCTCTATTTACCAACATAAAGCTGCCTTGGTCTGCAAATCTTAGTTTCTTTATCATTTATCATTTCATACCACTGAGTAACCCAACCAGTAGTTCTTGCAAGCGCAAAAATAGGTGTAAACATACTTGGAGGAATATTGATAGCATTCATTATTATACCTGAATAGAAATCAACATTTGGGTATAACTTACGCACAACAAAATACTCGTCTTTTAAAGCTATTTTTTCAAGTTCTTTTGCAATCTTGAGCAGTTTACTATCTTGTTCTAGTTTGTTTAAAATCTCATCACAAGCATCTTTTAATATGCGTGCGCGTGGATCGTAATTTTTATAGACACGATGTCCAAATCCCATCAGTTTAAACGGGTCTTTATCATCTTTAGCTTTTTCAATAAATTTGTCTACATTTCCGCTTTGTTCTATCTCCTTTAACATATTTATAACTGACTCGTTAGCTCCGCCATGCACAGGTCCCCAGAGTGTAGCAACTCCTGCAGAAAGGCATGCAAATAAATTAGAACCAGCCGATCCTACCACCCTGACAGCTGCTGTTGACGCATTCTGCTCATGGTCAGCATGAAGAGTAAATATTTTGTCCAAGGCTTTTGCAAAAAGGGTGCTTTTATCGTTATCAAGAGCATTACCAAACATCATCCTTAAGAAGCTTTTACTATAGTTCAATTCATTGTCAGTATCTATGAATTCCTGGTCATTGGTATGTCTATAAACCATTGCAATAATTGCAGGAACCTGCGCTATTGCAGAGATTCCAAAATCTAGGTTTTCATTACTGACATTGTTACCATATCTCTCATGGTAAAGTGCTGACAAAGTTGCAAAACACGCAATCAAAATTGACATAGGGTGAGCAGTTTTTGGAAATGCTTTTATTACATTTACAACCTGCTCTGGTACTTTAGATAATTCTTGTATTTTTAGGAAAAATTTTTTGTGTTGCTCTAGATTAGGTAATTTACCATAGAGTAGTAAATAAATTACAGCAGTAAAATCATTGCTTTGTGCTAAATCAGCTATATCATGTCCTCTATATCTAAGAACTCCTTCATCTCCATCAATGAATGTAATTGCGGAAGAACATGAAGCCGTGGAAACAAACCCTGGGTCGTAGGTGAGTAACCCTGTGACCTTATATAAATCTTTAATATTTAATACATCATAACCCATTGTTCCGCTTAATACGGGTAACTCAATTTTTAATCCATTGCTTAGTTCCAATAACGCTTTTTTATTCATCGTTTAAGCTACTTGAGTTTTGTGTGAAGCATACAAATTAAACGGTTAACTTTGCATTAATCACGTTAAGCAGTCATCAATGCTTTTACTTTTGCATTCAAGCGACTTATTTTACGTGCAGCAGTATTTTTATGGATAACACCTTTACTAACACACTTGTGTAAATTAGACTCAGCGCTTCGAAACGCTGGAGTGACATTTTCTTTATTGCCAGACTTAATTATATCAACCAATTTTCTAATAGCAGTGCGAGTTTTACTTTTGCGCATTTTATTTATTAAAGTGCGCTTTGCTATTGCCTTTATCATTTTCTTAACATTCTTATGATTTACCATATACCAATACCTAAAACACTATACTCTTCTTTCATTATAAAATCTTCTTACTGGTTTGCAATACTAGTTTTTCTCTGCAGTTAGTTTGTTACTTCTCTCTTCAATAGTTTTTTCTAAATTTTTCAAGAACTCATTTTTGTTTAACCCATGATATATTGGAGGCAATATCTCTATTACTGCCTTTCCGGGATTCCTTCTCATAGAAAGTATGCTCTTTGGCCAAAACAAACCTGTATTTAAAGCGACTGGTAATACAGGAACAGATAATACACTATACAAAGCAGCAATACCTGGTTGATATTTTGTTTTTTGCTTTGCAGCTGTTCTGGTACCTTCAGGAAATATTATTATACTTCTGTTTTCTGCTATACGCATTCTTGCTAGCTTGATAATATGGCGCATGGCATTGATGCCATCTGAACGGTTAATAAAAATCATTCTAAGCGCCATGAGATGCAAGCCAATGAAAGGAATCCACTTCAGTTCGCGTTTTAAAATAAAAACTGCATTTCTAAATAAAAGTATAAAGATAAATGTTTCAAGTGGAGATTGGTGTTTAGAGGCAATTACAAAGGGATATTTTGGAATATTTTCCATTCCCCTAACTTCGTATTCAATTTCACATAGTAAACGAAGCATAAGCAATACAACCCTTACTGAGCAGGCAAGAAAAATAGTTATCACCCGTGTAGGAAAGAGAATTACAGGAAGAGCAATCAAAGTATAGAGCATTTCCCATAGTATAAGAAAGAAGTTAAACAATAAACTTGAAATCACAAAAGCCTGTTCCCAAATGAACTTTATTTGAATTTAACTTTACTATAAATTAAAAACAACAAGTTTAACTATTGATTATCTGAGTGATAGGATGTGAATTAGCTAATTTATCCTTTAATTTTTTATTAGCAATATGAGTGTATATTTGTGTTGTAGAAAGGTTAGTATGTCCAAGAATTTTCTGTATCAGCATAATGCTTGCTCCACTATCTAGTAGATGAGTGGCAAAGGAGTGTCTAATCACATGTGGGGAGATTTTATTTTCATCAATATTGCATTTTTTCGCTAATTCCTTAACCAACTGACCGATTCTCTGTCTTGTAATTGGCTTATTAGGTTTGTTACCTGGAAACAACCAATCAGATTCCTTTCTATCAGAAATCAGATTATCGCGGGCTAACAAGTAATTTCTAAGGCTCTGCAATGCTTGCTCATTAAAGAGGATTTGCCTTTCTTTACTGCTTTTTCCTTTTATTATTATATAACATTCTTTGTCACTACTGTTTAATAAATGTGACACTTCGCATAATTTCATGCTAATTAATTCAGAGATACGCATGCCAGAAGAGTAGAGGATGTCTAAAATAGCGCATAACCTTCTACTATTTATCTCTTTGTTCGGTTCGTTTGCTGATTTTCTAACTGTATCTATCAGCAAAAGCATTTCTTTAACGCTTAGATACTTAGGCAAAGGACGAAAAACCTTTGGATTTTTTAATTCGTCATCGTTAGCTGGAGCTGGGTTAGAATCTATTATTCCATCGTTAAATAGGCACTTATAAAAATTTTTCATGGCAGATATTTTTCTTGATATAGAACTACTTTTGTATTTTTTTTGTGTGCATAGAGACTTCACATAATCTTTAATATTAGTTTTGCTTGCACCAACCAAAGTAGTACCACTTTTCAGCAGAAAATCTTCAAGTTGATGTAAATCTGAACGATAACTTTCTAAAGTATTTTGTGTAGCGGACCTTTCTGACACTAAAGCATCTATGTAATATGTGATGTAAAGATTTTCTTTTTTATTATGTAACTGCTTATCTTTCATTGTCAGCTCCTATATTTATTTCTTTTACTATTATTTGATTGGAAATGTTGCCCGTATTCCTTATTAAAAAATACAAAATAAATAAAGTATTTGCCAATAGGATAAGCATAATAAACCTTCGTCTTAGCCTTTTTTTTAGATTCGATCTTGCTCTTACCATGATTAATTATAACATCAAATCTGCAGAAAACATCTTAACAAAGTGAGTCCTACTATAATATGCTGCTCCCTAATCATATCTGTCCATACTTATTATGATATAATATTCTTATACTCTTGGCATAAATAAGCGGAGATTTTAATGATGTCAGTGTCACAGATGTTAATAAATTTTTGGTATATGCAAAGAATGCTTTGCAAAAAAAAAGGAATTATGTAGTATCCCTTTTTAATAAGGTGCTAACAAAAGGAATGGTAACATTTGATCCCATAGATCCATTATCTATTTTCTCTATAATTCTATTAATGCTACAAAAAGAACGCTCTATTCTTGCTAAAATATAATTAATCACTTTCAGATCAACTTTCAACTGTTTGTCTGAAAATCGTTTTATTAACATAATTCGTAATAATTCCTCGCTTGCAGATGGAATTTTTGCGCTAATAGTTGATAATATGCGGGAGCTTAAATCTTTCAATTTAAAATTAAGTCTTTTTGGTGAAGTTGAGGAAGTAATTAGCAACCTCTTGTTATTTTCTTTCATATAGTTGTAACAGTGTAATAGCGTTGCTTCATCTTGAATATCTTGTACATCTTCTAAAATAAAAGCGTTGCTATATCTAATCTCACTTATAAAGTTGTTCACATTGATAAAAATTGCATTGTTTATTGACTGCCAAATGTGAGCAAGGTGAGTTTTACCAGAGCCTTTAGGTCCAAAGAGAAACAGGTACTTCCAAGATAAGTCATTAATTACTGCATTATATATATGCTTATTCTCATCTAAAATGATGTAATTTTGCCGACTATAATCAACCTGATTATTGTTAAATAGATTCAGTTGCATGTTAAATATCTTGTGTCTCTGATTAGTAACCTTTGTGTCAAAATTTGCTCGCCTTTTTCAGGTACCTCAGATATTCTATGGTTCATTTCTCCTTATCATGAGTTGGTTGTATGAAAAATCTGTTAGCCGCTTTTATAAAACTCACTTTTAAGATATTGGTCGATTGCACATCCTACTGATACATTAAATATTGCTATTATTGGAACAAAAAGTAATATTCCTATAAGTCCCAAATATGAAGCACATATGGTAATTCCGATAATAATTATAGCTGGATGTATATGAACCTTTTTTCCTACTAATAAAGGAGCTAGTATATTTGTATCTATTAACTGCCCGATACCAAATAATAGTAGTATAGCAACACTTTCAAACCACCCACTAAATTGAGTAGCGGCGCTCAAAAATCCAATAATAGTATACAATGATGGTCCTATATAAGGTATAAATGTTAGTGTCCCTGATAAAATTCCAATAGCAATAGAATGTTTCAATCCAATTATACTAAGGCCTATAGAATAAAAAGTTGTCATAACAATGCACACATTTGCCTGCCCTTTCAAGTAATTAGACATAATAAAATCCACTTTTGAAAAGTAATCTGCAGCTTTTTTTCTATAAGGAATAGGAATTAATTTATTAACTTTTTCTACAATGAGAGGCCAATCGCGCAATATATAGAAGAACATTACCGGAGTGATCACTACTAATGATACTATGTGGATTAAGCTGAAGCTCGAGCTTAGCATCTGGGTTATAAAGTTACTGGCAATATTAAAAGCATTTATGAAATAAGATACATAATCACTGTAATTTTCTGCTAAATTTTTAGATAGGTGGTCAAACAAATCATTGTCAATCTTTATATTAAGAAGTTCTAGTACGGGTTGGATAACTTTAGGATTTAATGAGGATACTTTACTTACTAAAAAATTTAATATTGAGATAATTTCAACATATATAATAGGTAAAATGAATGTAACAGCTAGTATGAGAACCATCAGCAGGAGAAATGTTATGAAAATTACAGAATAAAGCCTTGGTATTCCATACTTTTCAAACTTTATTACTAGCGGATTAAATAGATACGCAACGACGATAGACGTTAAACACGGAAAAACCATAGGGCGTACTAAGAATAATATGCTCATTATGAGAAGTAGTATAAGATAAATGGTTATATGACGTTTTTGCATGCCTTTAGCATAGTCAATTTATTGAAAAAATACACAGTTTATTTTACTTGTATTATAGAGGCATAGTAGTGCATAGAAACGGAAAAATCACTTGACAAGCTTTTTCAAGCCCCCGTAGCACTGAAGGTATTCAGTTATCTTCAATCTGTGCAGATTAAATGACGAAGTATCACGTAGTTGGCGTCTTATGTTTTATTTTTTACACTATATGTACCTTATGTCTTTACAACATTTCTAGGTTTTTACCTATATAAGCTGAAGTTCGCTTATAAAGCGTTTAAGACAGTATAGTACGCCAATTCGCAGGATTAGAGAGTGAAAGCTATCTAACATGGGATTTCTTTTGCCTTTTTTCTCATTAATAAATTTTTAAATATTTAAGGCTAAAGATTAGTTGCAGTTTAAAGTCCATTAAGCCAAGTAGTTAGCACACAACTGTACGAACATTTACTTTGTAAGATAATTCACACAATAAATGGTAGCATGTGGCACTAGAATCTGTTGTCTATGGCAAAAAACTTATAAGAGTACCGGAAATAATGTATTCTGAGATTATATTCTGCTATAGCTTGTCTGTCAGATTAAGTCTTGCCTTTTACTCTTCAAGGGAAATTACCACTCCATAATGGACACAATAGGTGTATGATCAGATGGATTTTCCAGTTTGCGCAGCCTGTCGTCTATGTAGCATATTCCCAACTTATCAACTGCTTGTGGTGATAACAGCATATGATCTATTCGCATTCCTTGATTATTTCTTAATGAATTACCTTGATAGCGCCACCAGCTAAACTGTTGTAAGTTTGGATGAGACATTCTAAATGCATCTTTAAATCCAAGGTTCAAGATTGCTTTTAACTTCTCACGTTCTTTTATATGAAAACACACTTGGCCATTCAATAAAGTTGGATCAAAGACGTCAATTTCATCTGGTGCAACATTATAATCGCCAGCTATAACAATTAACTCCTCATTCTTTAGCAAATTATCCATTCTTTCATATAGGTTATCAAGAAACTTGAGTTTATATTCAAATACATGAGAGCCCAGGCTTTGACCATTTGGAACGTATATGCTAACTACTCTCATCTTTTGATTATTGTGTTTTATTAAGCACTCTATGTAGCGAGCTTCCTGATAACCTTCTACAATGTCAATTTTAAATTTCTCTAGTATCGGATGCTTAGATAGAACGCAAACGCCGTTTCTTGCGACTTCCCCATAGACAATGCATTCATATCCCAACTTCTCTATTTCTACATAAGGAAATTGCTCTTCCGTACATTTTATCTCTTGCAGTAAAATTATATCTATCTGATCATCGACTATAAAACTACAGAGCTGGTCAACCCTCTTGCGTATAGAATTTACATTCCAAGTTGCAATTTTTAGCATCAGCAATCCTTATTAATTATGTCAATTAAATTCTCTTGAGTAGGCAGTCTCGATGTTATAATTTTTTTCCATTTGATTGGCTTTAAGCTGTCAACAATATTTTTACTCATAGCATATGCAGTTATATTATCCATTACATTAGATAAACCACTTTTTAGAACTAAAGAACAGAATATTCTTGCTGTCTGTGAGGAGAAAAAAGCAACACTATTAATTCTACCACCTAACAGTAAATTTTTACACCTATTAGTTAGTCCCCTTTTAATAATTGTCTTATAGAGTATAACTTCTCTTACATTAAAACCTTCTTCAGATAATCTCTTTTTCAAGTCACATGATACTTCTTGCCCCCTTATATATAAGAACTTTACTGCTCTTGAGTAGTAATTTTTTACGAACGATATCAGCCCTTCAACATTGCTGTCTGCTGATATAATATCAGAAAACCCTGAATCCTTTGCAGTTTGCATAGTCGAATTACCAACTGTAATAATTGGAAGATCATCTACCCTGCATATTTGGCTAAATGCTTTCACGCTGTTCTTGCTTGTGGATATTACCACATCAAATTTATATGCAGATATGTCAGGCTGCAGATGCTTTATTGTGAATGCTGGTTCTATATATACTTTGTACCCATATTTCTTTAGCGTGCTTCTTGTATTTAGTGAATCTGATAAAGGCCTTGTTAATAAGATAGACTTCATTCTAATCTACTTTACTATAGGTAAAAATAATACCTTTGATAAATAAATTACTGAATAAAAATTTTTAAACAGATTATATTTCCTGTTACTAATGCTGGACTTCATTAAAGTTTTGTAATTAAGCCTTACAGAAATTTTGCAAGAAGACAAATGTTCATTCTTATTTATGAAGATTTAAAGTAGGCTAGCCTTTATCGATTTATTACGCTAGATATGTTGCTACTGCTGCTCATTGTTTTTATTTCTTCACTTTTATTTGGAAATTTAGTTCCTGTTAATGTAAAGATTTTTTTTATACTTGGTGAGCTTAAATATTAAAGAAATTTTAAGCTTTAAAATGTCTTTTATTATCTTTTCTTTTATATTCAATAGCGTTAATAACCTAAAAACGCAGCAATTAAGCTCGTGATATTACTATTGGCAGCAATTTTCTTATCAAATTTGTTTTCAAGCCTTATTGGTTACCTTACAGGCTATGTTATTATACAAAATTTCATATTAATTGTAGTGTAGAACTGCCGCAAAATGTGCTGAGCAGTTCATGGAAATCTAAATTGCCAACATTAATCTCAAATTTTTAGGCTCTATTTACTTGAGTTTATTGCTGAGATAACTGTACATAAAATTATTCCATAAAAGAGTGATATTATCACTAAAGAATTAGTAGATATGAATTCTTTCTTCTCAAGAGAGCATTAATTCCTATTTTATCTATATTAATATTAGGTTTTTCTTAAAATTGCAGCATGATGAAATATTATTAACTCTTTTTAAGAGCTGTATTGCAATCTTTATTATTATGATAATTATTATCTATATTTGTGTTGTATTGTTATATAGAGTTATAAATTTCTTTAGAATAAGGGATTAGCTAGGTAGCATGAAAATATGCTAACTGCACTAGTAACAGCAATTGCAACATTGTCTAGTGATGCTACAATACCTGTTACTTTAGAGGGAGGTAGAAAAGATGTAAAAAAACGTAATATAGTGGATTCCATGGTTCCTATAATTACAAGTACCAATTCCGTTGGCAATTGTTTCTGTGTTATTATTCTAGCTTTGGTAATTATAGAGTCATTTGGTACTCAATCGTTAACAATATGGGAACATTGTATATTTCTTAGTTATATTTTCTTTTACTGAAATTTACTACTGTGGGACCAGGAAGTGATATAATTGTGATTCTAGGAATTATTGAGGGATATTTGAGGTTTTTTCCGATTATGTTGTCATTAATAACTGCAATTTGCGTGATTCTTAATCCAGTTATTGCTGGTGCAAACGTTACTGCAGATAGTGCATTGGTGATTATGTTCGCTAAATTTCACAAGAAATTTTTTGTAAAAGGGAAACAAGTAGCTTTAAAGTAAATATTATTTGTCTGAATGCTACTTTCATTGTCGACCGCCTTAAAAATATGCTTTATACCAACTTGTTATTAATTGAATAAGCAAAGTATGTTGCAAATTTGCTTATTGAAATAGGAGTACTAAATACTCCTATTTACCAGTAAGCTTAAAAATTTTTAATTTTAATTACTTTGTATTCTTGTGAACTATATTCAGATAAAAGTGTCTTGAATACAAATGCTAATTATTTTTCATCCGAGGCAAATTTACCTTTTCAATCTCATAACAGCTACTTATATGCAACCCGTCTATGTTACTTACTTCCATCCATTCTTTCATTAGTGAGGATTTTAAGTTGAGCATTATGTCTCTGTCCATAGAGCCAAATTGTGTTTCTGATGTATTCTTCAGTATCAAACCATTTTCACTGTGCTTAACTACCGTATATAAATCACTTGTAGGTCCTTAATTATTTTCATTGGGCTTAGACACTATATAACTGGTGCTTTTCTCAAAAAAATTTGAATAATTGCCAGGAAACTTGGTTCGTTGTGTTTAACTATATGTGTACTATAGTCTGTAAGCTCTTGATTTTCTCGTTAAGCTCATGTACTGTATAACTAGTATTTTCGCCAGAAAAATCTGAATAGTAGTTGGAAAAACTTATAAAATCTACCATGGTATTAACTTCCTTTATTGTTAAATTATTAATATAACAACTAATATTCCTATATAAATCAAATAGGTTAATTTGTTAGCATTTAGGCTGCTGTGCAGCATTACCTACTAAATATTGTTTTTCAGGCCCCTTTTCTACCTGTGGCTCACTAACTATAGCCAGAACTATTTGGCTGCCATAATAACACATTCTAAAATGAAAAAGGTAGTGGAAACAAAAGGGATAATAGAAGATTTGAGAGGCAGTATATGTATAATTTTCCCTATTAGAAATAAAATATTAGATGTAATATCAAGGCGGATCTTTGTTAGTTTCTTTTGTTCCTAAATATTTTTTACACCAGATTGCTTATTAAGGTCCTGCTTTTGAAAATGGTCGTTTAATGACCATATATTTAAGGCAAATGAGAGTGCACTTGATATAGTGTTAGCAATACTAAAATATAAACTTAAGATAGGAATACTAAAGACTGGTGCCGCTATATATCCAATGAAAAAGGTAGTGGATAGTGTAATAACTAAGCGTTTTGAATAAGTTCGTATTTTCTTTCTGTAAGCAAGCTTCTCTTCCTCACCACTCATAAATTTAAGCGTAATTAATATGTTATATTATAGCATTAATTCATTTAAAAAATAATATGAAGACTAAGGGTGCCCGAGAGAAGACTTGAACTTCCACAACTTGAAAAGTTACTAGCACCTGAAGCTAGCGCGTCTACCAATTCCGCCACCCGGGCTTTTTGTAGTTTGCTATATTAAAATTAAATAATATACTTAAACAATTTTTAGTTCAAAGGTAATGCTAGATAATATAAACCTAGATCAGATATTTTTTGCTCAGAATAATGTTAATATTAATAATATATATAAAATAGTCAATAACGCTTTGAACAATAGTGATGGTGGTGAGCTATTTTTAGAATTTTGCCAGTCAGAGTCTTTGGTTTTTGATAATAACATATTAAAACACATGGATTTGAATACCAGAAGAGGGTTTGGTTTAAGATCCTTTTGTAAGGATAGTACGTCTTTTGTTTGTTCTTCTGAGATTAGTGAAAAAGAAATTAGTAATGCTGCTTCTATTGTTAAAAGTTCGGTGTCTTTTAATAAAACAAATTCAATAAACTTAAATGAAGGGACAAAAAAACTATACTTGAGAATTAACCCCATAAATGAAATAGATCTGAATTTAAAGATTAAGCTGCTTAATGAGGTTAATGAGTATGTAAGATCCAAAGATAACTGCGTGAAGCAAGTAAAAATAACCCTAAGTGGAGAATGGCAGGTTATACAAATAATAAAGGGTGATCACAGATTAAGTGACGTCAGGCCTCTAGTGCATTTTAATGTGCTAGTCATTGTAGAGAAAAATGGCCGAATTGAGAGGGGTTCTGCAGGGCACGGAGGACGAGATTCTTATAGTAAGTTTATTTCTGAGAAAGGGTGGAAAAGAGTTGCAAACCAAGCGTTAGAACAAGCGTTAATAAATCTTGAGGCAATTCCAACTCCAGCTGGAGAGATGACGGTTGTTCTCGGTCCAGGCTGGCCAGGAATATTGTTACATGAAGCTGTAGGTCATGGCCTTGAAGGCGATTTTAATCGCAAAGGAGTCTCAGCATTTTCGCATTCTATAGGCAAACAAGTGGCAGCTAGTGGTGTCACTATAGTTGATGATGGAACCTTACCTAATTTACGTGGTTCTATTAGCATAGATGATGAAGGTACTCTGCCTGGTTATAATGTATTAATAGAGGGTGGGATCCTCAAAGGATATATACATGATCATATGAATGCTAAACTCATGGGTGTAAATCCAACTGGTAATGGTAGAAGGGAAAATTATAAAGAAGTTACTATGCCACGCATGACAAATACCTATATGTTGCCAGGAAAGCATACGCCAGAAGAAATAATATCTAGCGTGAAGAAAGGTCTGTATGCAGTAAATTTTGGTGGTGGGCAGGTTGATATAACGTCAGGGAAGTTTGTTTTCTCATCTTCAGAAGCTTATTTAATAGAAAATGGCAAAATTGCGCAGCCAGTTAAAGGAGCAACGCTCATTGGTGACGGTCCTACAGTGCTGAAAAAAGTGTCCATGATTGGAAATGACTTAAAGTTGGATCCAGGTGTTGGCACATGCTCCAAGGGTGGGCAGAATGTACCTGTTGGTGTTGGTCAACCAACACTCAAAGTTGATTCAATCACAATAGGTGGAACTGAGTTATAAGCTAGGAACATTCACATTCTGAGAACTTTGGTCTTTACTTTGTTGATTTATAGTAGTTCCTTTCAGTTTAGTAAATGGTGCATTTTCTTTCACTTTTTCTTGAATAGATTGCTCTTCAGTTGTTACAGCAGATTGCTCACTCTTTTCAGCTCCCTTACCTTGGGGTTCTAAAATTTTATTAATGCCATCAAGAAATTTCTTATTCCATTGTTCTTTTTTCTTTTCTTCTTCTTGTGGGTGAGGGTTGTATAAAGTACCTGGTTTGTTATTTGAAAAGAGGCTTTTTATCGCACTATATTCAGCAGTAGCAAAACAAAAAACAGCAAGCCCTATTGTTACAAAAGAGGGAATACCGAATAATGAAGTTGAGCCGATAAATAATATTGTAGCTGTTAAAGCAATAATAGGTAGTAAAGATTTACGTAAGAATGTTATCACCATTTCTTTATCATTAAGCATTGGTTCATCTTCTTTTTTTTCAACACTTAAAACTTTTCCAAAGCCTGGTATTTTTTTTAACAATCTTCTACCAGGTATCTGGTGTTTAGTAAAGTCAGTAAACTGATGCCAAGCTTCTTTACTGACACACTCAGCTACGACTTTTTCTATTTCACCGTTCTTTAAATTCTCTTCACTAGCTAATTTTTTTCCTCTAATTTCTTTAAATACAGAAAGTAAAAACTGGGAAAAATCCTCTTCACTGAGTGGTTTTATTTTTGGACTAACATCGTTGAATATCTTTCCACTATTCTTAAGTACAAAAGTAAAAATCTTCTTTTCATCTCCATTCTTTAGTTGGTTTAACAGTTCCTCTAGTGACTGCTGCTCACACCGTAATTTTTGTATTTCCTGTTCTGAGAGTTTTTCTTGCAGCTTCTCTTGTATTTTATTTATCTCCTGTTGTGTGTGCTTCTCCGGATTCTCTAAAGTATCTAGGAAAGCACGATAGATTAACTGATGCTTCTCTTTTTCAAAGATTTTCTCATCTTTGTTAGCCCTATGAGTAGATGGCTTTGAGGATTCCAGATTCTTTATTTGTGGAGTTGATATTTTTGTCATAACTGACTTACTCACATTTACTATACTTAATTGTAGTATATTTTTTATATTATTTCAAGTGGTTTGTACTCTAGAAGCTTGTAGTGTTGTTTAAATCATAATTAGGAAAATTTAAGCCCAGTTGCACAACTGTACGAACGTTATAAATTTTAGTTCACCAAGATGGTGTCATTCCAGTGTATGACGCTAGGTGCAGTTTGTAATACCACGATTCATTTGCGGTATCTCTAGATCCCGCTAGCAAGCGGCAGGATGACGGTAGCTATAAATATTAAGGAATTTACTAAATAGAAAGGCAAAAAAACGGAGTAGCTAGTTGCTAACTCTTTAATTTTAAAAATTTGACGTTGGATAATGCCTTAGATGCTTCATAAGCGCATTTCGGCTTGTATAAGTAAGAACCAGAAATTTTATAAAGACATATGGTGCACATAGTGCGAAAAATTAAACAGTAGTACGCCAAATACAAGACCTTCTTGTCATTTTAATCTGCACAGATTGGGAAGTTATATAAAATAGCTCCACTACCGGGATAAGAAAGCTGATAAAGTGTGTCAAGTAATTTTTGCATTTCTATATAATGAGCTGCTTGAATAACACCTACCGATCTCTCAAATCACAATGTTTGTGTAGTTGTTCCCCAGTTATCACTAATTTTTACCTCTACTTCAAGTGGTATAGAAATTTTCACTATATTTTCCATTACATCCTTCATAAGTTTTGCCGTTTCTTGTACTTTTTCGTTCTCTACTTCAACTAGTAGCTCATCATGAACTTGGAGGATTATTTTGCCCGCTTTTAACTGATCGAAAAGCTGAATCATCGCACATTTTATTATATCAGCGGCAGTTCCTTGTAGTGGTGCATTTATTGCCGCTCTTTCCGCAAATTGTCTTAGATAAGGAATTGTGTTATTTATGTCTTTTACAAAGCATCTTCTGCCAAACAAAGTTTCTACATAACCATGCTGTCTCGCGGTAGACACTACTTTTTCCATATAGACCTTTATTTCTGGATAACAGGAAAAGTAGTAATTAATGTATTCAGCAGCTTCCTCAATGGTAATTCCAAGCCGTTTTGCAAGGCCAAACTGGCTGATTCCGTACATGATTCCAAAGTTAATAGATTTTGCTTTGCGCCTTAATTGTTCATCGACCTCCATATCTTTTTGCACTCCAAAGACTTGCCCTGCAGTAATGCCATGAATATCCTTTCCATTTGCAAAAGCTTCTTTAAACGCTGTAACATTTGCAACGTGTGCTAGGAGCCTCAGTTCTATTTGTGAGTAATCAGCAGAAATTATCTTGTATCCCTTTG
Organism: Wolbachia endosymbiont strain TRS of Brugia malayi; assembly: GCF_000008385.1. Lineage (NCBI taxonomy): Bacteria > Pseudomonadati > Pseudomonadota > Alphaproteobacteria > Rickettsiales > Anaplasmataceae > Wolbachia > Wolbachia endosymbiont of Brugia malayi. Next base: position 950,008 of record NC_006833.1, on the reverse strand, counting down.
GCGCAATAAATGTCTGTCTAATAAGATTTCCTTCTTTGCTTCTGATAGGAATATTCTGCAAATTAGGACTGCTTGAGCTGAGCCTTCCAGTTGCAGTTACAGTTGTTGAGAAATTTGTGTGTATTCTGCCATCAAGTGGGTCAACTTGCTTTATTAGTGCATCAGTGTAGGTACTTTTTAATTTACTTAAATGTCGCCAATCTAAAATTTTGCTTGCAATTTCAACTCCTTCTATTTCAAGTTCTTCTAGTACTACGGAGTTTGTGCTATACGATCCAGATTTCAACTTTTTTTTCTTATTAAGCCCCATCTTGTTAAATAGAACATCACTTAATTGTTTTGGCGAAGCAATATTAAACTTTTCTCCTGCCAAATTATATATGTCATTTTCAAGCACAGCAATTAGCTGTTGGAATTTGTCAGACAATTCTTGTAGTTTATGAATATTTAGTAATATTCCATTTTTTTCCATGTTGAATATTACTTTCATAAGCGGTTTATCGAAGCGCTCGTAAATTGTAAAAAGCTTTTCCTTAAATAGCCTTTGTTTCAGCTTTTCATGAATTGCTATTAAAGTTTTTGCTGAAAAGGTCTCTACATTTTCACTCAAATTGTGTGCAATTATGTTTGGAATGCTGTGATCGTGTTTTCCTGTGTCGAGACTGTATGACATTATCATCAAATCGTCAACTGAGCCCAGTACTTTTTCTATTGTAGGAATGGTTTTCCTGGTTTCTCTGGTATCATGTATTATTTTGAGTATCCCATTTGAAAATAGAGCTGAATTGATTGTAATAAGTGCATCTTGTGAACGGTTTTGATCTATGTAAAAAATGTTATCCTCATTGTAAGATAAGGAAATTTTACTAAGTACGTTATTTTCGAAATGGCAATGAATTGCGACTTTTCCTTCATATCTACAGCATTCCAAAAATTTTTCTAATGCTTCACTACTATATTCTGTTCTCTCTTTTGTGCTCGATTCATTATAAGAAAAAAGTTTTTCTACTTTGCCTATCAAAGAATTAAATTCGTACTTCTTTAAAAAAGATAACAATTTTTCCATATTTGGAGAAAGAACCTTATATTTTATGACATCATGCTGAAGATCCACTTTCTCGCATAGTGATAAAAGTTTTCTTGAAATTAACGCTTTTTCTTTATGTTCAGTGAGAATATTACGTGTCCTTGTTTGTTTGATGTTATTGATGTTTTCTATGGTATTATTCAACGAATTAAATCTATCCAGCAATTTAGCTGCAGTCTTTGGGCCTATTCCTGGAACGCCAGGAATGTTGTCAGATACATCTCCAGTTAGAGAAAATAAATCAAGAAGCTTATTTGAATTTACACCAAATTTTTCTATTACTTGTTTTTCATCTATGTATATGTTTTTGATAGGGTCAAATATTAAAACGTCGTAGTTCAAGAGCTGAAATAAGTCTTTATCTGACGAAATTATTACTACTTTTAAATCTTGGTGGTTAGCGTATTTTGCAGTTAATGTTGCAATTATATCATCTGCTTCATAGCCTTCAATCTCTTCATAACTGAGATTAAAGGCTTCTATTGCTTCCCTCAGTATTGTGAACTGTGGAATTAAACCCTCAGGAGGAGTTACTCTGTTTGCTTTGTATTCAGGGTATAAGTCGTGCCTAAAATTTTTTTTACCGGAGTCAAGTGCTATAGTTAAGTAGTCTGAATGGGTGATATACTTTAGAACCATATTCAGAAATCCGTACACAGCACCTATTGGCATACCAGTTGTAGTAGTTAGATGATGCAAAACGTAATAAGCTCCGAAAAGAAAGCCGTAACCATCGATAATTGTGAAAGTTTTTTTTTGCATTGTAGAGATATTTATGTGTGCCCTTGATAGTCCATTATTTAGCTACAGAAATCAAGTCTTTGTTTTCTTGCTTTACAAATATCATAGGAGATTTTGCCACAAAATGACATTCACACATAGTTAATAATTACCGTTTAAAATTGAGTTATATTAAAAAGTTGAAGGCTCGAAATGAATAAGAAGACAAAAAAACCAAAGAAGTCGAAATCAGCTAGCCAAACTGTAAAGACTATTAGTAGTCCAATTATTCTGATTCCGCTTCAATAAAAAATGAAATAGTACCAATAAAAGTTAGGCCAAAGGCTAAAAATAATCAAGCCTCTAAAAGAAAGTAAAGCTTATGCTTTCTTAACTTTCGATTCCAACTTAACAGGTGACAGCGAAGCGTTTGATACAGGTTTAATATCAAGTAAAAGTGAAATATTATCTAACTTAAAGCCGACAGTCTCAAAAAAAGGTTGCGATAAACGATGATATATCTCAAAAACAATTGCAGAATTCAGGTCAGCAAAAATTTGCTGAATTAGAAGGTAATAGGAAGGTGCTTAGCAAAAGAGTGCTAAGAAAAGTTGAAATTACAACTGTTTCTAAAGGGCAAAATAATTCTGCTGCATCTGAGAAAAACTTCCTCAGACAAAGAGCAAATCTAAGCAAATTAAAAAAGGAGTTGAGCAAACTGTTAGTCTTGATGATCAGATTAAAACTCTACAGAATAGACAAAATGATCTGCGAAAGAAATTTGATAAACCTGAGCAACATAGTAAATTATTTATGTTTATAAAGTCAAAAAAACATAAGATTGAAGGAAAGGAAGCAAAATCTCAGTTAAGGGGAGTAACTAAAGCTAGATGGAGAGCTGGACTTGATAAAGGGTTTAAGAATGATTAAAGGCTTAGGAATTTTAGGTTTTGTAAATAAATCCCGTGATACAAGTAACTCTGGCAATAAATATTTAGAAGGAATAGATAAAATAGTACAAAAGCATTTTTAACAATATATACATTATACGTGTAATGATCCTAGTAATTTTTTGAATTCAAAACCTTTTGTATACAGATCTCTTCAGGAAATTTTAGATAGAGCTAATCTACATATGAGGAAAACAGATCTTACTCAGGTATGATGCATACCAAATTGAAACTTTACTGCAAAGTAACGACATAAAAGCAAGGGGGAAGAAAAGTGCTAAAAGAAATGTATAAAGAATTAAAGAATGAAATGAGCAAAAGTAGAAAAGGCTTTGATTCAAAAAATGATTAGTATATTTGTAAACTAAGAGAGGGCAAAAGTGCATCATCCTATTTAATTATGAAATTTATACAAACAGTGCAACAGCCATGGCAGGCCTCAAAGGGAAATGTTTAATAGACTGTACGGACACATTACAATTTGCAGGTAATTTGTGTGACAGGTGGTGTTATGCTTGACAGCACTTACACAACAAGTTAACTAACTTTGTCTTAAATCTTAATGGATAAAGCTTCTTCTATTTCTAGCTTGTTAAGCTTACTCTTTTATTCTAGTTCTTTTATAGCATCAATGAGACTTAGTTCCTTACCATCAAGTTTGATTTTAACATCTATGTCTTTCTCTAAATCTTCATAACTTGGTTTGCTACCTACTATTTTAATATTGCTATCAGAACTCAATGCAATGTTGCATTTTTTTCCATTGATGTACCATTTAAACTGAATTCACATTCATATAGAGAAGAATTAGCTAAGTCATAACATCTGACTCTAACTTTTTTACCATCACCACTCTCAATAACATAATCATTTGTAATTTTTCTGTCATCATTATCTAATATTGAAAAATCAGTGATTTTGTTACCTTTATAGAATTTACTATTTAAAAGTTCGCTTACTTTACAGCCGTATCCTTATCTTGTAGTGTTATTCTTGCGTGAAAGCTACTGTTATTATTTCGGTAACTTCGGTAAATTAATATGTTGTTAATAATATCATCTTTAATATATGTGCTAAATTCAGATTTAGCTTTTTCTTTTAATTCAATGTATTCTTTAGGAAGCTCTCCTGCATCAAAAAATTCATTACTGTTGTCTAATATACCTTAAGTGTCTTGTACTAACATGCTTTTTGTTCTATTGACATACCTATATTAATATTATATATAAAATCATTAACATATTTTTTTAAAGTATAAACCTAGATAAATCTAGTTGTTTTGAAATCGATTCTAGTTTATCTTTCACATATTTGCTATCTATAACAAATTTTTCACCATTTTTTTCAGAAGCGATAAAACTTATTTCATCCAAAAGCTTCTCCATGATAGTATGAAGCCTCCTTGCACCTATGTTTTCCACTTCCCTATTAACTGTAAACGCTATTTCAGCTATGGTTTCAATTCCATCATCAGTGAACTCAAGTGTTACATTTTCTGTTTTCATTAAAGCTATGTACTGCTTTAACAAACTGGATTCCGGTTCTTTTAATATCTTTATTAAATCTTCTTGAGTAAGTGCTTTAAGTTCTACTCTGATTGGTAGCCTACCTTGCAATTCTGGTAAAAGATCGGATGGCTTAGACAGATGAAAGGCACCGGATGCAATAAATAATATATAGTCTGTTTTTACGTAGCCATATTTAGTTGAAACGGTTGTTCCTTCAAGTAACGGTAATAAATCACGTTGTACTCCCTCTCTATTTACTTCACCTTTTACTTCTGTGCGCGCTGCAATTTTATCTATTTCATCCAAAAATACTATGCCTTCATTGCTAACAAGATCGATGGCTTCTTTGATTATCTTATCTTCATCCATTAACCTTTCACTTTCTTCATTAATCAATATTTCACGCGCTTCTTTTACCTTAACTGTAATGGTTTTTGTCTTTTTACCCCCGTTGAACATTTTACCCATTAGCTCTGTTACGTTCACTACACCAACTTGCCTACCTGGCATGCCTGGTATATCAAAAGTAGGTAACATGCTCTTGCTCTCTCTAACGTTAATGGAAACTTCCCCATCTTCAAACTCTTTATTTCTCAATCTTTCTCTGTAAGTCTTTTTACTTTCTTCGGTTGCATTTTCGCCGACCATAGAATTGACTATTATCTTCTCAGCTAAATTCAAAGCTTTTTTAGCTAGGGCTTTGCGAGCTTTTTCCTTAACTAAAACTATTGCTGCATCAACTAAGTCACGTGTTATTGAGTCAACATCACGTCCAACATATCCTATCTCGGTAAATTTCGTTGCCTCAACTTTTATGAACGGTGCACCTGCAAGCTTTGCTAAGCGACGAGCTATTTCAGTTTTACCAACCCCTGTGTGACCAATCATCAGTATATTTTTAGGTATGATTTCATCACGCAAAGGAAGAGGAACTTTGTTGCGACGCCAACGATTCCTGAGTGCAATTGCAACAGCACGCTTTGCATCATCTTGCCCGATTATGAACCTATCTAGCTCTTTAACTATCTTCTGTGGTGGCAGATCATCTAATAAAATTTGTGTGCTATTATTAACTTGAGCACTGCTATTATTCGAATCACAATCACTTCTAGTATCTTTATATAGGTCACTTTTTTTATTGCAAGTATCACTGCTACAAGATTGCCCTCCTGAGATCATAGGTTGATTGGAGAAATTAGTACGTAAAATTTTTCGTTCATCAAAAGACATATTATCCCTCTATCTTTTCAACAACTACATTATGATTTGTGTAAACACATATATCGGCTGCTATTTTCATAGCTTTTTTTGCAATCTCCTCTATTGATATTCCTTTGATGTCAATCAAAGCTTTTGCTGCAGATAGGGCAAAATTTCCCCCAGAGCCAATTGCTGCAATTCCATCTTCAGGTTCAAGAACATCACCTGTTCCTGTGATTACTAACGAAATAGACTTATCTGCAACTATCATCATAGCTTCCAGTTTTCTTAAATACTTATCCATTCTCCAATCTTTTGCAAGTTCAACGCATGCTCTCATTAATTGTCCTGGATGTTTATCGAGTTTAGATTCTAGTCTTTCAAAAAGAGTAAATGCATCAGCTGTTGCTCCAGCAAAACCGGCAATAACGGAATCACTAGAAAGACGCCTGACTTTTTTTGCCCCAGATTTTATAACAGTATGTCCTAATGAAACCTGTCCATCACCTATTACTATTACGCTTTTGTCTTTCCTAATTGACAGTATGGTAGTTCCATACATTTTGCTGCTGTCGTGTTGAATCATTTTTGTGTCAGTTTAAATAGTAATTTCATTATACTGTAATCGTTAGTTAAATATGTTTAGCTATAGCTTATAATATAGTATCTTCCTTATAACATTTAAAGTGTAGATGCAAAATATAATTCATCCAAATTTAGAAAAAAGTATAAATAATTGGTTTGAGACACAGTTTAACAGCCTTACATTACCATTTTATAACTCTATAGATCTTAGAAATTCTGGTTACAAAATTGCCCCAATAGACGCCAATTTGTTTCCTGCAGGATTTAATAATCTAAGTGAAATGTCAAAGGCAACAACAGCAGAGCTAATGAGGAGCTACTTTGAAGGGAAGCAACATAAAAGAGTTCTCATAATACCGGAGAACTACACGCGAAATAAAATGTATATAGAAAACGTGTTTGCTATAGAGGTAATACTACAACAAGCAGGTTTTGAAACGAGAATTGGTCTCTTTCATAATGAAGCATACAATTTAATAGAGCCGTATGAAACTATTGTGAAAGAAAACTCTCTGCTCAAGACAACTTCAGGATTTATGCCAGATGTTATTATACTAAACCGGGATATGACAAGTCATATTCCCGATATGTTAGAAAATGTAAAACAAGAGATAATACCGAGTCCATTATATGGTTGGCACAGCAGGCAGAAGTTTAAATATTTTAAAATTTATAAAAAATTAGTGTCCGAGTTCTGTAGCGAATTTAAAATAGATCCATGGCTTATTTCTGCATTTACAGAGGGCTGTGATGAAGTAGATTTCAATGACGATTCACCGCTAGAAACAGTAGCAACTAAAGTTGACCAAGTATTGTCTCTAGTGCAAAAAAAGTATGAGGAATATGGAATAAAGACTCAACCTTATGTTTTTATCAAAGCAAGCAATGGAACATATGGAATGGGCATTATAACAGCAACAAGCGGAGAAGAAATATTGACCCTCAATAAAAAAAAGCGTCATAAAATGAAAAAGATAAAAGAAGGTATAGAAGTCAATAGCGTTATTATACAAGAAGGTGTACCTACTATCGATATATTTGAATGTAGTCCTGCAGAGCCGCTTATATACTATATAGGAAATACTCCAACTTGCTATTTATACCGTTGCAATAGCAGAAAAGATATATATTCTAGCTTAAATTCTACTAACTGTAAGTTTTATGATGTTAGCCAAGTTGTAGAAAATAAAACCCTGTCACTTTGGGGTACAGTTAGCAAATTAGCAGTGCTAGCATTAGCAGTAGAAATGAGGTCTTTTCATATCTAATTTCTACTTCTATATAGCGCAGCCATTGTGCAGATCATGATTATGATTAGTAGTATTACCAAGTTCAGTAGAAGGATCATTGTTGATAGGTTGATTAAACAGTTTGTCAAGCTGGATTGCCAGAAATGCTGTGCTATATATTATGCTGGCTGCTACGCTCCAATTGAAATTATAGATTATACCATTACCCAAGTCTATTGGTATGGTTGCAATTTCTATCCTTTTTAATATAAAATTTAATAAACCTAATGACAGAGTCAGTGTGCTGATAATGAGGTCCTTATTGCATTTAGCAAGATCAGCTTCACATTTTGTAAGCTCATCAGTATCCTTTTTACCTTGATATTCTTTACTTACGTCTTGGTATTTTTTATATGCCTCTTGATATTGTTTATATGTATAATAGTAGTTTATAGGTTCTGAAATAAATAGAAATAGAATTGTTGATGCAAGCCCCACATGACTAACTGCGCCTGCAGCAAACAAATGGGTGATTTTCATCTGTGTCGATACTCCTATGATACTGCTTATCAAGAGAGCTAATTCACCTATAAACTCTACTAGTTCTTTAGGTTTATCTTTATTACTTGATTTACTTTTAGATTTGTATCCAGCTAAATTGAGTCCTAAATGGAGAGTGTATAATATGGATATTGGCAATTTTATTAACTTGGCAACCTTCCATGTAAAGGAGATATTTGATCTATTATTGTTAATAAACTCACAGCAGAATTGTAGTGAGATCTTACACAGCAACATTGTTAAAGCTGTTGTAATACAGATTATCTTCCTGATATGATGACCATGAAGCTTATGTATCACTTTTACGGACATATTTGATTCTTTTGTTGGCTTATTCAGCATAAATAACTAATAGAATAATAATCTCTTATCATTCTATCACATGGAGTCCTAAAAGAAAAGCACTATAAATCAAGACCTTAAGAGTGGTTTATACATAAACCAGCTAGGCACTTAATAAACAAGGAGTTAGTACTAAGAGTTGGTATGCGAAAGTAATATCCATCCTTGATAATAGTTTTATATTCCATGTCAAGTTCAACAAGCGTTTCTGAATGCTCAGAAACAAAAGATATTGGTAATAAAACTACAGGTACGCCATCAGCTTTTGCACGTAATAACTCGCTTTCAGTGCTTGGTTCTAGCCATTTTACAGGGCCGATCTTGCTCTGATAGCATATTGACCAGTCAAGATCTTTAATATGTAATTTTTTTACTATCAGTTTTACTGTTTCTTCTACCTGTAAGGCATATGGGTCGCCTTTTTTAATAACACTGAGAGGCAGGCTATGGGCTGAAAATAGAACTCTTGGTTTACCAACTTCACTAGCTAATTTATAGTGTTTAGTTATCAGGTTAGCGTGGGCCTCAATAAAATCTTGGTTATCATAATGGTGGCGAATTATTTTTGTGTTACATTTTATGCCATATTGTTTAGCATTTTTTTGCCAATTTTCGATGGATGACAAAGTTGTAGTAGTTGAATATTGAGGATATAACGGCAGCAGAATTACTTCATCAGGATCAAACTGCTTTACACTTTTAACAACTTCATTGGCAAATGGATGCCAGTAGCGCATGCAGATGAAAACTTTGGTCAGTTTTGATGTCATTCCTATGCGTGACACTGGAATCCAGTTTTCTTTTCTAGGCCCCAGTGTCACGCTACTTGGATGACAAAAGACAGATCTATTAAGCTCTCGCTCAAGTGCTTCAGCTTGCATTTTTGTGTTTTCTAAGATTGGTGATTTGCCTCCAATTTGTTCATATATTTTTCGTGCATTATTTTCTCGTTTTGCGGATATAAATTTTGCTAAAAAGAACCGAAAAGGATTGGGCAAATTAATTATTCTCTTATCATAAAAAAGATTAAATAAAAAAGGACGGACCGCACTCAGTGAGTCAGGTCCACCAAGGTTAAGTAAGACAACTGCCTTTTTCACCTACGCACTACTACAACAAGTTACTTTTGGGGTGCCTGTAAAATCAGCTACACACTCATCAAGTATAGATATAGGCACTAAATTTCTCACACTAACATATAATAAATGGCCAGATCTCTGCAAGTTACTCTTTGTAGATGCAAAAGGACTTCTATCAAAAACTAAATCAACACAAAAACTTGGTACTGCTTCGAGAAGTTCAATGGCGGCTAAAGATAGCATTATGCAGCTTTGAAGAACCTTCAGAGGAAAAACTAAGAACGTAACAAAAAAAGAGGTGCTACCTGTTTCGTTTGATAATTGTTCTTGGTTAGGTGAATTATACTCAATTTGTTTTCTATTTTGATCAAAAATAGGAAATTTTATAGAATCCTTCTTAAATTCTTCGTCTATTTCTTTTCTACCATGGTTGGTGATCTTTTCTAGTAACTTCTCACGCAGATTAAAAGTTCTTACGACAAAACATGTAGCAATCATCAACGCAGCACATATAGATGCACATAGCATGAAGCTTATATTATCTACCATAGCTGGTAGTACAAAGCAGACGAACAGTGCTATAATTGTCATTTCAAGAAATGGAATAATGTTTCTTTTCATTGCGAAAGCAGCACCTTCTTGTAGTTTTGTATTATGACGTGAGCTATATTCCAAATAACTTAAAAAGGCCAAACTAAAAGTTAAAAACCCTTTTGTTCCACAAAAAATTGATGACTTAAGATTATTTACTAGTTTTTTATGACAGTAATCCATGCAATACCTACTTGATGATTTATTCTTAACTATAAAGAAAAAACTACTTTTATAAAACCGGAATTTGCAATAAGATAAATATGTAAGTGTGTGGTTTTACATAAGAAAATATGGCGATTGAGAGGACACTTTCGATATTAAAACCTGATACGGTGAAAAATAATATTATAGGTAATATAAATTCCTATATCGAAAAGTCTGGGCTAAGGATAATAGCACAAAAAATGATGTTACTAACAAAAAAACAAGCAGAACTGTTTTATGCAATTCATAAAGATAGACCTTTTTTTGGAGGATTAGTGGAATTTATGACTTCTGGTCCTGTAATAGTTCAAGTTTTAGTTGGTGAAAATGCAATCAGTAAATATAGACAAATCATGGGAGCTACAGATCCAAAGCAGGCAGATAAGGGTACAATCAGAGGTGACTTTGCTGATGATGTTAATGAAAATAGAGTCCACGGTTCTGATAGTTTAGAAAATGCTCATAAGGAGATAGCTTTCTTTTTTGCTGAGTGTGAGTTGGTGTAGCTTCAGGCCTGCTAACATAGCTATATTTTACTCAGATTTTTACTGATACCCAGCAAAACAAGATTTAAAATTTTGTGTAATGTCATTGATTATAGCAAGATATGCATCTTTTCCAGGTTCTATATTTGACCCAATAGGATCAAGAATTATCATTTTTGCGTCATTGGAAAGGACTTTAGGTTTTATGCTATCTTCTAGTGAATGAGAAAATATACATTTAATATTTTCTTCCTCCATCACCTTTTTTAGTTTCATTAAGCTTTTCATGCCTATGTAAGAGTCCTCTTCTATAGAAAGAATAACACTTGGGTGATTTAAACCGAAATATTTTTCAAAATATTGATAAGCATCGTGAGTGACTATGTATTTTTGATTTTTAAAGTCATTTAATTCTTTTGCAATTTTTTCTGCTTCTTGATTTATTTTTTTTTTAGCTTTTATTGCATTGTAGTTGTACCGGGAGGCATTCTCCTTGTCTATGTTAGATAGTGCTTCACTTATAGAAAGTATCATACTCTTTGCATTTTCAGGACTCAGCCAAATATGTAGATCTTTTTCATCTTGAGTATGGGTAATTTGTTTGGAGAATGAATGTGATCGAGCAGGAAGTAAGTTAATTGTCTTTGACAACTGCACAAGTTCTTTTTTATCTTTAGCGAAAGGTTTAATAAATGTCTCTAAGTTATCATCAATATAAAATATAACATCACTTGATTCTAAGTTGCTCACATCAAATGGCTTTAATATATGATCATGTGTGGATGTTGTGTAGGCAAGCAAGTACGGTTTTGAAATTCCATCTGTAACAGAGGCTACAAGTGAATGTATAGGTTTTATTGTGGCTACAATTTTTAAATTGGATGAAAGGGCAATATTATAGTATAGTGTAAATAAAAGTAATAGAAAAAAAGCTAGTAAATGTCTCATGAAAGCATCGAGAAAAATTTAAATTTTGTCAAAAAGTTAAATAATGTCAATGACAGTGTCCTAAAAATAGAAAATCTTGCTCTGGCATACGATAATAAAAAGGTTCTCGATGGTATTAATATATCAATAGAAAAGGGAGATATAGTTACCATACTTGGCCCAAATGGTGGAGGTAAAACTTCTTTGATGAAGGTGGTTGCTGGTATAAGTAAGAATTATACAGGTAGCGTTATATTTGCTGATAATATAAAAATTAGCTACATGCCACAAAATTTTAGCATTAGTAAGTTGATGCCAATAACAGTTGAGTATTTCCTCTTAAATAGTTTTTCAAAAAAATTGAAGAAAAATCAATCGGTTATTACGGAAGTGATAGAATTAGTTGGTATTGGCAGTATTTTGAAAAATCAAGTATTAGAGATTTCTGCAGGACAGATGCAATTATTACTACTTGCACACTGTTTAATTGCAGAGCCTGACTTGATTATTCTAGATGAGCCGGTTAGTGCGATGGACATTAACGCACGTGCTAAGTTTTACGATATTATAGGAGAAATAGCAAAAAAACGACTAATTTCGATCCTTATGACGTCTCATGATTTAAGCTCCATTGTACCATGTTCAGATTATATTATTTGTATAAATCATACTATCTATTGCCAAGGTAAGCCTGGTAAGATTATGGAGGATAGAACTCTAGGCGAGATATTTAGCAGTTACATAGCAAAATGATTCAAAGTATTCTGCGCCTTTTGTATATAACTGCAGTACTAACTCGTTATAACATATCACCTTATTTACTTTCTCCATCAAGGAAATCAATAAATAGAATACGAGGCTATAAACTAAGATGTGCTTTTGAGAAATTAGGTCCAGTATTTATTAAGTTTGGGCAATCTATCTCGTCACGTACTGATATTTTGAATGAGGATATAACGAATAATTTATTGTTGATATGTGATAAATTGCCCTCTTTTTCACACAAGATAGCAGTTAAAACTATAGAGAGCGAATTTAATTGTAAGTTAAGTGACATTTTTTCAAGTTTTTCTGAAAAACCAATTGCAGCAGCATCAATTTCTCAAGCTCATAAGGCAACTACAACAGAAGGTAAAGAAGTTGCTGTAAAAATTTTAAGGCCAAATATTGAAAAAACATTTTCAAAAGATATCAAAATGCTTTTTTGGCTTGCGGGGATTGTAGAAAAGTTTAGCAAGCAATCAAGGAGGCTAAAACCAATTGAGTTAGTTGAAACTTTTGCTGAAATTTGCCGATTAGAGCTAGATCTACGCTTTGAAGCTGCTCACTCTTCGGAGCTTAGGGAAAATACAAAAAACGACAGAGGTTTTTATGTTCCTGAAGTGGACTGGAGTAGAACTTCAAAAAGGGTTTTAACATTGGAGTGGATAGGGGCAACACCAGTATATGAAGTTGAAAAACTAAATAATCATAAGCAAATAGCTATTAATCTTATAGAGTCGTTTTGTAATCAAGTATATAGAGATTGTTTCTTTCACGCGGATATGCATCCTGGCAATCTAATGATCGATAGTAACAACAGTATTGTCGCTTTAGATTGTGGAATTATGGGCCGAATAGACCGAGAAACATGTTACTATGTAATAGAGATACTGAAAGGCTTTTTGAACCGGGATTATGATCGCGTTGCAAAAGTGCACTTTAGAGCTGGTTATGTTTCGCCGCAGCATAAAAGTTTTGTTACAGCGTGCAGGGCAATAGGTGAACCTATTATAGGGCAGCCCATACAGAAAATTTCTTTTGCTAGTTTACTTGCTCAATTGTTAAAAATAACTGGTGATTTTGATATGAAAGTTCAAACGCAATTATTACTTCTGCAAAAAACTATGATTTTGCTAGAGGGAACTTGTAGAAAAATCTACCCAGAAATTAATGTGTGGAAGGTGGTTGAAGCATGGACGGAAAATCAACATAAAAATAAAATAAGCTATAAAGAGAGAATAAAGAGCTCTTACCCCGTAAAGACAATTCAAGAAATTTTTAACCTTATAGAAAAATTAAACCTAATAGCTAATCAGAAACTAGAGAATATTCAAATTAAAGATAGATCAAATGGAAAAATCTACTTTTTACTGTGGTCTATGGTCATAGCGCTAATCGTTAAGCTTTTGATTTTTTTGTGATAGACTTCTTGCATGACTGCTACTTACATAAAAAACATTGGCCATTCCTTAATGTCATTCTAGTGCTTAACGCTGGGACCATGCAGCTAACATGATAGTCTAGTCTACCTAGTAATGAAGGGTGTAAGTTTAAAAAGTTAACCAATTATGGGAAGGTTTTATTTATGTACCTCAGTTTTTCTTTTATTTTATTCTCAAATTAATTACTATTAACTGAATGTAAAAGGGAAGTTTATTTTGGAACTGTGAGGTTTTGAGGTGGAGCAAGCAATGATATCAAAAACTAGTAGTCGTTTAGAAATTACTTTGTCACTTGCTGCCAAACTTGTTGTACAGCAGTTTCCAAAGTGGGCTATTTAGAGGTTAAACCTGTTGAGTCCAGTCGCATAGACAATTGAACCTTTCGCTTATGTGAAGAAATATTGATCAGGGCTACCAAATGCAGAAAATTGTGCACTACGAGTTCTAAAGGAGCAAAAACGGCTCAAGATACTTGCACTGCATTTATCGTTTTCTGTTCCTGAACTGCTTGGAGTGGGGCAACCATCGAAACATTATCCTTAGAATTGGTTAATGTACAGGTGGATTGAAGGGAGAAAAGCATAAATAAAAGTGTCTATAGGTGATCTGAATTTACAGGTTATTGCTTTTCAACTTGCACAGTTTTTGAACGAATTATGTAGGATTGATGTTAGAGGAGGCCCTAGTCCTGGGTTTCATAACTACTAGCGTGGTGACCACATATCAATCTATAATGCAGAAAAATCGGCAATTATAGAGTTGCAAGGTTTTTATTGACACAAAACCATAACATCTGTTTTGAAAAAGGCTGTAAGCTCAAAATGAAACAAGAACTCAGTATGGATACATGGTGATTTTGCAATTGGGAATATCTTGATAAAATATGGGTGTATAGCTGCTGTGATTGATTTTGAATGTATGGGTGTTGGTGATCCAGCTTGTGATCTAGTCGTTGTGTGGAATTTTTTTTGAAAAATGAGAGTCGGAGAATTTTCAAATCACATCTATGTTTAAATTCAAATACATGGCCTAGAGCATATGGTTGTGCTTTATGGAAGGCTCTCGTTACAACTACACTAATTAAAAAATAAGGACAGCCCAGAAGCTATGAAATAAAGGAAAATTATTGATGAAATTCTAATTGGTTAATGTTAATTCAATTTTAAGTAAAAATTCCATCTTCTTTCCCCTCAAACGCGAGTATCGTAGAACAATTCTATTCGAAAATAAGCCACCATCAAATGATAAAAATGAAGTACCTCGAAAAGTACCTATAGGATCAGGATAATCAAAATTTAATACTAGCATAATCTTCTACCAGAAGTAAATCTTTTTCAGATTGTAAGACTCTTGAAAAACATCGAAAATTTTTTGACAGCTTCAGTTACTGATTCTCTACCATCATAGTTAAAGGAGGACCTATAAAGTCGACATTAGGATGCACATATGAGATCATATAATCAAGATTTTTGTTATGCATAGTATAGTAAGATTCTGCTTTATTCAGATTTTGGTCGACCATATTATCTCCACACTACAATACATATATGGTATTTGAGCCATATGTAAAGTCAAGGTTGAATTATATATAGCTAAAGGTTTTATCAAGGAAATAAAAAAGCGTATAGTTCTGGAGAGTATGATAGTAATGGGCTAGTGTAATAGGTTGGGCCTTTTCTTATTGCTGGAAGTGGTTGTATTGTTTAAGTTTTAGCAATATATATTGCTAAGTTAAGAACTCTACTAAAAGAAGTGAAAATCGTTATGGTTATTGTGATCACAGCCCAACTAATGGATCGTAAGGTCATAATTTCACTTTCCATATCTTTCCAGTTGTTTTATATATAATTCCCGAATTTAAAAAATTTGTTCCATATTGTATGATATGTTTGAATTGTTGATTAACCAGTTCTTGATAAATTGTTTGTGCTTTTCTGCTGTAAGTTCCAAGATGTTTGGGTTCAATTTTCTCTTCCTCTATCAGTTCTAGTGATATGCTCTTTTCTGGAGAAGTTATATCAATAAATCCGACTTTTATAATGAAGGTAACAATGCATTTCCGAAATCTGTAGTAAGTTATACTCATTTAAAACTTAAGAAATTTCTGGCGTATTTAACTTGTTCATCATAAAAACAGCTAAATGTAGTGCTACATCGATTTCGTATTTGCAACCTAACTTATAAATCAGCACATGTTTTATACTACATGTTCCTCGTTTTTCATTGAGTACTGATATATAACATGTGCGGTCAAGATTACGTCCATAAGGCAGCTCATGCACATATTTTAATACGAAATGTAATAATACTCAAAGTTAAAAAAGATTTGATATGAGTTTATGGTGACATAAGTGTATTTAATTTAAATCATTTATATCACAGTTGTCTAATTTTTCATTTGTACAAAATTTACTTTCTCATTTCAAGACCTAAACCTACTGTAGCTAACCCGGATAAAGTTTCCTCAAAGAGAAAGGAAGGTATAATGAGGGATTGGCTAGTGATAAAGGAAAAAGAATGGCAGGACCATATAGTGATACCAATTCCCACTGCACAAGGAACGGATAGGCAATGATGGAAAAGAAGTCATACTGAAGTAAGTAAAATAGTGAGGTTTAAATGGCATTGAAATCAAAATTATTGGATGGAATGGTCGTAGAATCAGCAAAAGAAATACTGAAGAAAGTACGAAATAACACATATGTTGCAAAAAAACTAAATGCTGTAATTGTAGCAAGAAAGCAGAGTATAACAGCCGTAGCAAAAATGTGTTGAATTTCAAGAACAGCACTGACTGTATGGATAAGGTAACTAAAATTTGGAAGAAAAGAAAAATTGTTTGCTACTCCTCAATGTTGCAGAAAAACTAGATTGATCAGAGTCAATTTGAACAAGTTGAAGTATGGATACAAGAAAACTCTAATATTACCATTAAAGAAATGAGAATAGAATCCAGGAAAAATTTGGCTTGGATGTCAGCAAGACTACAGTACACCTTAATATGCAAAAAATGAGGTTTTCGTATATTACGCTAAGACCAATTCATAATGGACAAGATAAAGGTAGGTAGGAATAGTTAAAAATTTTAATGAGACTATTGGCAAATATCATGAATAAGAGCTAATTTTTCTTTGATGAATCGCGGGGCACACATTCGAAGGTTGTCACTGGTGGTTTAAAAAAGGGCGTTAGAATACAGGTTAAAGTAAAGTTAGGTAGACAAAATTTTTATCTCTACAGTACAGTTAATCCTAGGAGTGAAGAAAGTTCTAGCTTATTTGCACTGAATATCAACACTGGTTGTATGAATATATTTCTTGAACAAATATTGCAATATTTAAGAACACAAGAAGCCTTTCTTGTCATAGATTGTGCTAATTGGTATAATTCAAAAAATTTAAAGATACCTAAAAATGTCAAGATTATATACCTGTCATCGTACTTACCTGAGCTTCATCCTATTGGAAAACTTTGGTTATATATAAAACAGAACATTTTGCGTAATAAAGTATATAATACAATTGCTTTGCTTGAGAGCGCTTTATGTAAATTTATTACCTACCCTTCTCGCTCCGCAATAAAGCAACTCTGCAATGTCACTTATTTGACCTATTAACAGTGAAAATTGGTATAAGGTAAAGTAATAAAACTGTTAGTTAACGAAGGATTATAGGTGGTAGAAGTAATGTTTGTTCAAGGCTCTTTATATCAGCCATGGCTGCTGCAAAGTCTGTACTTGGTAATCTATTCTAAGCTATTGAAAGTGGTAAGAAGAAGATGATGGCCATAACAGCTCTAATGCATAAAATTATAGTAATTGGTAATGTAAGACTTAAAGCAACATTAATTTACACAGCAGTGACTTAAGCAGTAATTGTTGCAATAGCTGTTTGACATAAAGTTCTACTCCTATGGCGAATGGGTTTTTATTACCTGCATGATTGGGTAAAGTTGCAAAATTATATCAATGAAAATTAAAAAAACATAGTTGATCACAAAAGCTACTTGATGATACATTTGTTGATGTTGAAAGTTGGTTAGTTGAAAAAGTTGCTGGGATTTTCAGTACGAAAGAAAGCGAAGCTTTCATTAAAGGTGATGGCACTTTCCAACCCAAAGGAATCTTATCTTATGAAGATGGAAATAGTTACAACAAGATAGAGCAAGTTGAAGCTGAGAAATTGGATGGTAATGCAATAATGAAATCTTGCTATTCTCTGAATGAGTACTATTCCAAGATAGCATCATTTTTAATGAACAGGAGTATACTAAAAGATGTTAGACTATTTAAGTCTCAAACATGTCAATATCTTTGGCAACCAAGTTTATCGTTTGAAGCTCTGGATACCTTAATGGAAATACTAGTATATCAATCCGTTGATATGCCGCCTATACCAGACAATCGGCTACCGATAATTGTAGTGGTAGATTTTAAACGGGCTTAAAAATTGTAGATAGTGAGGAATGAGAATGTTAAGGAACCCTTATACGGATGAGCCCTATATGAGGTTTTCTGTCACTAAATGTGTCAGTAGAAAAGTTGTGAACACCAGTGCTATTAAATTATTAAAGATTGCAAGTTCAAGCGAGTATTAAAAACATTTTCTAAAATAGTTGACATGTTATGCCTTATATATAATAACTAAGTTAATTTATTATTAATTTAAGGAATGAATATGTGAAAAGCATAAAAAAGTTTTTTAAGTAGATTGCTAGTTGTACAGAAATTTCATGAACTTTAGGAAAATTTTAATCAATTTGAAAGTCTAGTAATAAAACAAACCAAATAAGCAGTATTAAGATAGCTCAAGAACCTACAGCTTGCCTGAAGGTTATTGATGGTAAATATGGCTGGATATAAAACATAATAACTATCAAATACTTTAAGAAGTATACAAAAACAAGGATAATAATGTTATTTGTGATGAGTTCCATTTGAATCTTGAAGGAGAGAAACAGCTATATATCACAGGTCGTTGTGACTCAAAAATAGAAATGGAGAATGGTTATATACATCTGTCCATAAATTCAGTTGGAACTCAAGATAACAGTACGATTTATGGTGATAATGAACCAGAAAGAATGAAAGAACTGTTAGGTTTTAGCGATATAATAAAAGAATTCAATATATACGCTAAATATCCAATTGCGCCTGAAGCTGCAAGTTCTGAACTTAAAGTTCCTGCAAATGGCAACACACCAAGTTCAAAACTGATAGTCCTGCAGCAACACCAGTTGTTGACAGTGGTTTATCTATTGGTCAACAGTCATGAACTTCAAAAAGGAGCACACTTTCAAGTGCTCCTTTTTTTCTTTTCCATATACATAAAAATTAGATAGTATTGTGAGTACGATTTTTTTTTGTATTCTGATGCTTTTCAATTCTATCGCTTTTGGCCTCTTTTTATTATTGTTTCTCTGCATCATTGTAAGAAAGAATAAAAAACTGAGCGGAGAAAAAATAAAATCGGCAAATCTTGAGGGTAATTTATTTAAATTGGAGCGTGAGCTTCAAGAAACAAGACAGATCTTGCAGGGTAAGGACAAAGAAATAGTAGATTTAAAAGTGAGCAATGCAGAACTTGAAGTAACTCTGCAAAAAGAACGTGAGGAGAAGAAAAAGGAAATAGAATTACTAGCAAAAGCTGAGGAGAGACTAACAAACACCTTTAAAGCACTTTCTCTTGATGCTTTGCAGACAAATAACAATAATTTTCTGAACTTGGCGAAGGAAGTAATCGATAGTAAATTAAAAGAGACAGAAAGTAATTTCAAGAAAAGGCAAGCAACGATTAACGAAGTTGTAACTCCGATAAAAGAAAAACTGGAAAAATTTGATAGTGAAATACGCGAACTGGAAAAAGAGAGAGTAGGGGCTTATGAAGGTTTAAAAGAGCAAATTGGAGCATTAATGAACCAAACTTCTAGCCTTGCTAATGCTTTAGGGAAGCCTCATATTAGAGGGAAATGGGGTGAAATACAGCTAAGAAGAGTGGTAGAAATGGCAGGAATGGTTGAATATTGCGATTTTTTTACCCAGCCATCAGTGATTGATAAAAATAAGGATAATTTACTGCGTCCTGATTTAATAATCAAAATGCCATCTGGAAAGCAAATAATAATAGATGCTAAAGTGCCGCTCGATTCTTATCTTGATGCTGTATCACAAAATGACTTACGGATACAAAAGGAAAAATTAAAGGATCATTCCTTGGCAATAAAAAAGCATATAAATGATCTGGGTAGAAAAGAGTATTGGAATCAATTTGAAAATACACCAGAACTTGTAGTTCTTTTTCTCACAGGAGAAGGGGTTTTCAGTGCAGCACTAGAGTATGAGCCTGCTTTGATAGAGATTGGAGTAGAAAAAAAAGTGATTATTGCAACACCAATCACTTTAATTGCTCTACTTAGGGCAATAGCATACGGGTGGAAGCAAGAAATGATAGCTGAAAGTGCGAAAAAAATCAGTGAGCTAGGCCACATTTTATATGAGCGAATCTGTACAATGGGTGAAAACTTTGATAATTTACGCAAGAGCTTAAAGAGTGCCGTTGATCATTATAATAAAACTGCTGGTTCACTTGAAACAAGAGTGTTTCCTGCTGCCCGAGAATTCAATAAACTTGGTATATATACAAAAAACAAAGAATTGAACGTTGCAAAGGAACTAGAGTCTTTGCCACGCAGTTTGCATGCCGAGGAATTGAGGGTGGATTAGATCTCACTCATATTTTCTGTATCTGTATTGATATTTGTGCACCCTGAGCGACTTGAACGCCCGACCTTTTGATCCGTAGTCAAATGCTCTAATCCAACTGAGCTAAGGGTGCATTTTATAAAATTAACTTTAACAGATTCTATAGCTTGACTCAATTAATTTGGTTAAATAAAATGAAGCACTGCACGCCAAAGTCAAATTGATAATGTGATCAATCTACTAACTTCTTACCTTTGCTAAAATTTAATAAATGTAAGAGAAAATCTAGTATAAAAATTATTGGAGGTATAGTGAAAAATTCTTTTGTTTATAGCTCTAATTTTCTCCTTTGCTTTTGATACGAGTGTATGACGTGCACTTCTCCTGCTGTACCAAAGGATGAAACATCAACAGTAATATGTAAAAAGTAATAGACTGTACTCACAGCATAGGTAGACCGATTGTAACAATAGTAATAATAGGTGCAACATTGCTTGCAATATTTGATAGAATGCCGTGGCTAGCTCTTTTTGCACTTGGTATATTTACTGCCATATTTTTCAGAGCTCCTACAGCTGTAAAGGCAATAAAACAAATGCAATAGCATGTAAATAGAAACTTCTAAGTTCTGCAAATTAAAGACAGGCCTCAAAAAAGTTTTGGGCAAATGATATTTCTAGTATCATTTACTTAAATTTAATTGAAGTAAAGTAGGATAAAGTAAAAACTATTGGAGATGTAATGAAAAAATTTTTTCTACTTGTGGCTTTGACCATCTTCTTTGCATTTAATGCAGGTGCTCCTCCTTCTACTAATAATTTTGTTGATACAAATGATACAACATCAATAGTGATATGTAAGATAATAGGCTATGCCCATGGCATAGGTGGACCGATGATAACAATAGTAATAATAGGTGCAGCTTTGCTTGCAATATTTGGTAGAATGCCGTGGCCAGCTCTTTTTGCACTCGGTGCATTTACTGCTGTGTTTTTTGGTGCTCCTATAGTTGTTTCAAAAATAATGCCAAACGCTGGTGTGACTTGCGAAAATGGTAATGTAAAGCCATAGAAACCATTAGAGGCACAAAACGTAATGCAGCAGGACAATATTCCTAATGATTGAGACAGTAGGGTAAAAAATAGTGCTTCTTTTAAGCACTATTTTTTATTACATCATAAACCTCTGTTGAGGTTTCTTTCACTTGAAAGTAGCAGATTCAGCCACTTTCAGTGTTTATAGTATTTCCACAAAAATAGATGATATACAGATAAGATTTCTGGATTTCAGTGCTAAGTAGTGAAATTATATTATTTATTGTGTTTTACAAAAATAAATTATTTTTACAGAGCTACTTGGCTTCATGAATTGCAACTGGCTATAAATATTAAGAAACTTACCAAATAAAAAAAGGCAAAAGATTCCCTGTTAGCTGGTTATTTACTATCTGTTTTATAATGTTAGCATTTTTTAATGTTTTTTAGCGCTTAGTAGGCACAATTCATGACATTAGGCAAACAACTTTACTATAGAAAAAGTTCAGAAAGAATACAACAAAAACACCCTAGAAATTAAGTGCACACACTAAAAAATATACCACTCTAGACTTTGACTTCCGATAGGCTTTAAATTATGAAACAACTTTATTATTGATAATAATAGAGCTGGCAAAGTTTATTAAGTATTTTTTGCATTTCTATGAGCTTGCTTGGGTGACATCAACAGTTGTATTCTATATTATATTTTGCTCTGCTGGCAGCTATACCTCAAGTTTTCTATTCAAAATTTTTGGTGTTAAATCTAATTCATTTGGATTATTGTATCATAACTTTCCCCTTGGAATTATTATTATTAATTTTGATCTTTAAACCAAGCTCTGAGAAGATATAGCGTCCTCTACTACTGCCTATGTCTTGGTTTTAAGTGTATTTTCGTTCTTTTTAGCTGCTATTTCAATGCAAGTCTTTTATCAATTTTTTAGTTTGTCTAACACTCAAACTCTGAGAAACTATTTTTTCTGTGATACTTCCTGCATTTTCAATATTAGTTAGCGCTCTTGCATAACCCATAGACAACTTTTTCGTTGATCATCATTTTCACACTGTTGGGAAGCGACAACATCTTAGTCATATTGGTTATATAACTGCGGCTTTTGCCTGTAGCTAGAGCTAGTTCTTCATGTGTGTAGAAAAATTTACCTATTAATTTTCTATATGATCGCCTTTTCTATAGGGTTAATATCTTGCCTCTGTATGTTCTTAATAATGGATAATTCCAAGCATTCTTTATCACTCAAATCTTTTACAATAACCGAAGCGCTATCGAGATTTGCAATCTTGCCTGCTCACCAACAACATTTCCCAGCTATTTATTTCATAGCTATCTTTAAATTTGAACCTTTACGTACCACGATAGGCTGTATTGTGCCATTTTCCTCTATTGAACTTGCAGGTTCTTTCAATGATTCTTCATCAAAGTATTTCCTTGGCTGAAACTTGCTTGGGTGCAGTAATGAAATGGATAAATACTCTTGTCGGTCTTCTTTATTGTCATAGTTGTCACCTGTAAGACCAGCAAGACCTCTGCCCGAGCTCTTTTCATCCTTCATGCTGTATTCTTACTTACCAGATTCTTTTCTTTACAGCTGCTAGCATGCTTTTTCAAAATTTCCTTTGCTAAACCTATATATGCTTACGCACAAAAACATTTAAGATCATACACAATGGCTAGCTTCCTTTGAGAAGGTGCGCTTCTAACAGTCTTACATTGCATAGAATGATAGTCTCATACAACGGAATAATAGTTTTTTATACACCTTATTATTTAGGTACTGATAAATGTCATCTTTAATCTGTCCTCTAAGTTTGTTACGTCTGTTATACATTGTTAGCAAGATTCCTCTATGTTAGAAAAGGGTTTAGGCTATTTCTTTATTATTAGCTCTACAGTTTTAACTAATGACTTAGCCTCTCCAAAGCAAAAATTCACAC
The DNA here is from genome assembly GCF_000008385.1 of Wolbachia endosymbiont strain TRS of Brugia malayi. Taxonomy (NCBI): domain Bacteria; kingdom Pseudomonadati; phylum Pseudomonadota; class Alphaproteobacteria; order Rickettsiales; family Anaplasmataceae; genus Wolbachia; species Wolbachia endosymbiont of Brugia malayi. Next base: position 926,643 of record NC_006833.1, on the reverse strand, counting down.
TGAAGAGGAACAATAATAGAATCAGCAACCGTCAAAGCATTGATAGTAAGCAAGCCAAGTGATGGAGGGTAATCAATAATTGTGTACTCATAATCATCGCATATTTTCTCTAATGCATTCTTTAGCATAAACTTTCCCCGTTCAGGTTGTAATAATTCAATTTCTGCAGCCGGTAGATCAATTACTGAAGAAATTAGCGGTGAATTTGGAATTTCCTTTATATTGAAAATTGCTGATCTTATGAGTTTATTTTCGCTATTTAGTAATATTTTATATATATTTTTCTCTTCTCTACTACGATAAGAAATTCACTAACTAGTATTAGCATTTCCTTAAGGATCAAAATCTACCAATAAAGTACTTTTTCCTACAGCAGCAAAAGCTGTCGATAAATTTATACTAGTTATAGTTTTGCCAACTCCACCCTTTTGATTTACTATTGCAATAACCTTGCTCACGTCCTTTGTCTTATGTGTAGAATAACTCTATATATATATGCTAAAAACTTTTGCATTAGAAAATTTTTTTGTGCCTAAAATTAAACCGCTTTTTTTGCTTTATGTAGTACACTTTGAACTTTATTTCCTAATTCACTTAGAGTAAATGGCTTTGGTAAAAAGTGAAAATCTTCTATATTAATGTTATCGTTTTTCAAAAACGCATCTTCTGTGTATCCAGAAATAAAAATAACGTTGATATCCGGCCTGTGAATTAGAGCTTCTTTGACTATCTCTGGACCGCTGACTTCTGGCATTATTACATCGGTGATTATTAGATCTATATGTTGATTTTTTTTACTTATTATTTCTAACGCTTTGCTGCCCATACTAGCTTCTATTACATCAAATCCTTTTCTTTTTAGTGCCTTAGTAATGAACTCCCTTACTGAGTCTTCATCTTCAATTAATAAAATTATACCATTATCTTTCACTTCATTTACTACTGGTTTCTCTATTTCTTCACTACCCTTCTCTCTATGATTCTCATCTGATATGTAAACCATAGGCAAAAATATGCTAAATTTAGTTCCACAATTTACTTCACTGGCAACATAGATATACCCCTCAGTTTGTTTAATAATACCATATACAGTAGAGAGACCAAGACCTGTACCAGAGGTAATATCTTTGGTAGAAAAAAATGGATCAAATACTTTTTCAACTGTATCACTCACCATACCACATCCCGTATCAATTACTTCAATCATAACATAATTTCCATGTTCAATCGCTTCCTTGTCTGGAGAAAACATACCCTGAGGTGTAGAATTTAATGAATCAATCTTTTTATTAAAAGTTCGTATAGTTAGCTCTCCTCCTTTTTCCATAGCAGCGCTAGCATTGACTGCTAAGTTAAGTATAACTTGCTCTAATTGTCCTTGGTCAGCCCTAACCATACCTAAATCTCTACCATAATAAGTAGTAAATTTTATGTTTTCACCTATTAATCTTTTTATCATTTCACAAAGATTAGCTATTGTACTATTTACATCAATAATCTTTGGTTGCATAGTTTGCCTTCTTGAAAAAGCAAGCAATTGCTTAACTAAATTTGATCCACGTTTTGCATTTTGCTGTATTTGTATTATATCTCCGAAAGATGGATCGCCAGCTGAATGCTGGAGTAAAAGCAAATCGCAAAATCCTATTATTCCAGTTAGTATATTGTTGAAATCATGTGCAATACCACCTGCTAATTGACCTATGGCTTGCATTTTTTGATAATGTTCAAGCTTTATCTCCAGGTTTTTGTGCTCAGTATTATCAACAAAATAACAAAGTATAAACATCATTCTATTATGAAGAAACTTATTGAAATATATTTTCATGTTATCATTGTTATTAAGCTGCACATCAAAGGACGCATTATTTATCCTGTTACTCAAGAAATATTCACGTATTTTCATATGATAGTCATCAGATATCAGTGTAAATATTGAGCTATTATCTGGCCCTGCAAGTTTTATTAGCGCTGTATTTTTCTTTATAAAACTACCATTTACATCACATTGTGCAATAGCAATTGATGAATTTGCAAAACAAGGGTGTAATTGGTAATCAATAACGTTTGATTCAACTGGTGTAATAAGGCCATATATATAGCTATGATGATGTTTATCGCAAAACATAGCAGTGCTCATATAAGCCTTAAATGGAACACCATTTACAGTAAAAAACAAAATGTTATTATCAGTTGCTACATTGTTATACTTAGATTGAAATATGAAATCATTAATTGAACTGCCTTTTTCAAGTTTTTTCAATTCAAACATGTCTAAAAATCTTTTATTTACAGATAAAATTATTCCCTTAGTATTTGCAATATAAGTTCCTATATTGTGCTTTTCTATTAATTCTTCGTATACCTGTTCTTTGTTCATTTGTGTTGCTTTCAATACGAAATACCCATGTGGTCTTGCTATTGGTGCTAATGATAAATTTAAGATCTTATTACTGTTTATAGCAATTTGTGGATTATCTGGTATTGGTTCACAAAGCAAAAGAAAGCTAGATATTCTACTTTTCTTGCTTAAGACAATGCGCACCTGTACAGAAGAGTTATTCTTTAGCGCTTGATATAATGCTTTTTTGTCTTTTTCTGAAATATCCCCTACTTCAAGAATCTTGCCTAGTGTAACATCATTATCTATGTAATCTTTAAACCTTTCGTAGAACCTCGCATCAGCATAAACGACATCTTCATTTTTGTGTAAAATAAGACAAAATTCTGTATTATGATTTAGTGCATTTGCAAATATTGCATTTTGAAATTCTATGATATTAAGCAAGTATCTGTAATGTTTTACATTATATACTATAAAGAGAGTCACTAGAGTGCTAACCAATAGATTAATCTCTATATTAGTGTGCTGATCATATATATCAAAAAAGTAGAGTACTGATATTGCTACTGGAGGTAAGAACATAATAACTGCCATAATGATAACTGACATTCCATGATTCCTCAATATGAAGTCAACCCTGTTCTCTTTCTTGCTATCTATATATCTTTTACTCATTGTGCATGTAAAAATATTTCATTATATTTGTTTAATTATTATAGATTTATTAACATCTTTGATAGGTAATTACCATTTAAATCTCTTGAAATTGGTACTAGTGGCAAAATATTATGAAAGAACAAAAAATACAAGCTTTCGAATGGTTCCGTGCACTAAGAGACAGAGTTGTTGAGTCTTTCTTGTTAATTGAAGGGCAGTCACCTACAGATCCAAAAATCGAAAAGAGAAAATGGGATCGTCCAGGTGGAGGAGGTGGGGAATCTACAATCATCTATGGTGACGTCTTTGAAAAAGTGGGAGTAAACATTTCAAAGGTATATGGAAAATTTGCAGATTCAGTTGTAAATGAAATTCCTGGTGCAAGTGAGAGTAATGGAGAGTTTTGGGCAAGTGGTATATCTTTAGTGTCTCACATGCAATCTCCCCTTGTTCCTGCAGCACATATGAACACAAGGTTGATATATACATCAAAACAATGGTTCGGTGGAGGAATGGACTTTACTCCAACATATAAAAACGAGGAAGATTATAAGTACATTCATGAATCAATCAAAACAACATGTGATAAATTTGACGCTGAATACTATCTAAAATTCAAGGAGCAGTGTGATAACTACTTTTTCTTACAACATAGAAAAGAGCCACGTGGTATTGGTGGAATCTTTTACGATAATCTTAATTCCGGTAGATGGGAAAATGACTTTGAGTTTACAAAAGCAGTAGGTGAAACCTTTTTAAAAATTTATTTACATATTATACGTCAACATATGCGCAAGCCTTGGACGAAAGAACAACGAGAGACCCAATTAATAAAACGCGGTAGGTATGTAGAATTCAATCTGTTGTATGACCGTGGTACAAAGTTTGGTTTAATGACGGATGGTAATCCAGATGCAATTATGATGTCAATGCCACCTCTTGTTAAGTGGATGTAGAGAGCTGCTGGACGTAAAGGGCTGCTATTAATACAAAATAAATCGTCATAGTTAGAATTGTACAATGATAGTGAACCTTTATAGAAGAGTACAATCATGGACATAATAAACAATTTTTTAATTAGATCTGCTAGAAATGGTAACATAAAAATTATTAAACTAGCTTTAAGCCTTCATAGGGTAACAAATAATCTTAAAAAAAACTCTTTTCGAAAGTCAATCCTTTTAGCAATGCAAGGATTATTTAACATAAATGCGGTCAAGCTTTAAACCGTGCTTTAGAGTACTCAGTAAAGAATTTTGATTATGACGTAATGGAATTACTTATTAACTCTGGCAGCTAATGTTAATGCAATAGGCAGCGATGATATTAGAAATATAAATTTATAAATATGTAAAGAGCTCTTACTTATGAGCAAGAGGCTATATCGGTACAAGCTAAAGAATACCTCAAAAACTATAGAGAAAAATGTTGTTTGATGCTTGGTAAATTAATAATGCATGAGTGCAATGCCTAAAAATGACAAAGAGAAGGGAAATATATTGAGGATTTTTGAAGAAAGGGAGATTTTAATAAGTTTAAAGAAGCCGTGAAGTTGAAACTCAAGGCTAACTCAGTTAGTAATGTGATACTACCTAAAGCCACGAGAACTTTTGACTACAAGCCAAAGAGCACTGGCTATGATGTTTTGCTTTTGAAATAGCCCATCTATGCTGAGGTATATAACTCTAAGGTTAGTAATTCATTGGAGAAGTATGGTTATTTCAACACATCAAGAGAGTCTACTTATGCTGAAGTATATGATCCATATAAAAATCTACTGAAAATTTGTCACTGGAAAACAACGGTTATTTTAGTATATTAGAAGAACCTACTTATTGCATTGTAGATGATCTTTTAGAGCAAAAAAGCCTGCTAGCTTAAAACAGAAGGAGCTAGGACAGTTGATCAGAGAACCTATTTGCTGAAGTAGATTTGTTCAAAAAAGGGCGGAGAGAAAAGCAAGAGATATAAAAACTAATTCAGAGACTTATCATGGGATAGTGCAAGATAAAGTAAACGAATGGCAAGAATGAATGAAACTAAACGAACAAAGTCCTAATAGGCTAATAAATCAGTGATAGACTAGTAATCGAAAAATTGAGACTAGAGAGCTGTCTTTAATGTAAAAAAAATAAAACAAAAGTATGAAAGCGGGGATTCAAGTTATGATTCTAGCTATGAATCTGATACAAAAGTTGAATAATTAAGAATAAAACCTAAAACTTCTAATTCTAAAGTAAATTCGTGAATATTGAATGTGGAATAGAAAAGGGTGTTTGTGCTTTAAAATAATTGAATTGACTTCTTACGCATAATCAATATAACTTAGTTAATTCACATTGACTCTTTCGTCTAGTGGTTAGGACATCACCCTTTCACGGTGGTAACACGGGTTCAAATCCCGTAAGAGTCATTCAAGGAGCTAAGTGTGGGTCAATCTTCAGCTTGCAAATGGTAGTCTTTCTGGTAGACTAACCTTCAATAGAAGGTATTGTGCTATAGTAAAAAATACTACTCTAAGCAATGTAATAAAACAAGCCACTGTGAAATGGAGGCAACATGTATTCAATTCATTTTAACGGAACATACAGTGGTAAAGAATATTAATCTGAATAGAGCAAAATTACAGGCAATCGAAACTGCAGAACAATGTTGCAGAATAAGTGTGCCAGAGGTTTTACCTCCTGTTAATTTCCATGATTTACCTGACTCTCGAATAGAAGTTTTATCTTGTGTGATAAAGCAGGGTAGGAAAAATCTTCCAATGAAGTTCTAAAAAACAAAAGGAATATTGCTATTATTGTTGATCATGAAAATGGTTTTTCACATGATGAACTTAACCTTGCTGATAAATTTTATCAGAAATTAAGTTTAGGAAAAAGAATTTTAATAGTAGACACTGCCATAGTTGCTGTACCAACTTTCACCAATGCGAGTTATAAAATTGCATTGAGCAATAGTTAGTAGATTTATAGAAAAAGCCACTGAGTTTTGATTTATCTCCTTGAACTCTTCTTTAGTAACAAAGTATCCAGCAGGTAGGTTTATGGTCCCTCAATTTTCTAAAGCATTTTTTTTACTCTGAGGTTTTTTAAGAATGGAAAAGATGGTTAATATATTAATATATTTTCTCTAGTACTGTGCTTTTCTTTTTAAAAGTACTAGTCTTTTTTCTACCATACTTAATTTTTAGTGCACTTGGCCTTCTAGAAACCTTTTTACTGCTACATTTCTTAAATTGCACATTACAATCAAAATTTAGCTCTCCTTTTTTATCTGTCAGTGTAGGCAGCCTTTTTTTATCCTGAGATGTAATAAAGGACAGTGCGTACCCTTCAGCTCCAGCGCGTGCAGTTCTACCTGTGCGATGAATATAGTTAGCTTGCGATTCCGGTGCGTCATAATTGATAACATGTTGGATGTGAGGAATATCAAGACCTCGAGAAGCAACATCTGTTGCAACCATAATTTGATTGTGACCACGACGAAAAGAGTTAATAACCCTCTTGCGCTTGCGCTGCTTCAAGTCACCATGAATTGCCAAAGCACTATGGTTATCCTTGCGCAATTTGTAAGCTAGTTGATCTGCTCTTTGCTTTGTCCTGACAAAAACAATGATCGATCCTTTACGCTGATATAATTGTGTAACAAGCTTTCCATACTTTTCTGACTCTGATGCATAAATAATTTCTTGCTTGATTTTTACAGAAGTTGTTGCTTCATTCTCAACAGAAACACGTTCTGGCTGGTTCGAGTACTTCTCAGCAAGCTTAACTATATCACCAGGAAGAGTTGCAGAAAACATAAGGTTTTGCCGCATTTTTGGGAGATATTTCATGATCCCTTCAATTTGAATTCCGAAACCCATATCAAACATACGATCCACTTCATCAAGTACAAGAGTGCTGACATTGTTAGTAATCAAAGTTTTACGCTCAATATGATCTATAATACGGCCAGGAGTACCTATTACAATTCGTGGCCTTCTCTGAAGCTGATTTAGCTGCCTGAAAATGGGCTCACCACCAATCAATAAGGCAATCTTTAGCACGGAGTTTTTTAACAAAAGCTTCCCTATTTCATTCGTTACCTGCTGCGCAAGCTCTCTGGTTGGTACAATAACCAAAGCTGTACTAGCGTTAGGCTCACCTAATAACTTAGCAATTAACGGAATAGCAAATGCCAAAGTTTTTCCAGTTCCCGTTTGGGCAGATCCAAGAATATCTTTACCCTTTAGAGCTAAGGGAATTGCCTGTGCTTGAACTGGAGTTGGAACAGAAAAACTATTTTTATCTAGAGCTTGCGCAAGCAATAGTGGGAGACCCATTTCATAAAAGCTGTTCACAATATATCAGCTTTACTAAGAACTTTTATCATCAAAATGCGAATTAATCTTCTAACAATTTCAAATTTATTGCAAATTTTTTTCCTTCTCCATTTCTACCGCGCTCCTCTTTGAGCTCATAGCTTACTCTTTCTCCTTTTATTCCCTTTTCCTTGTTTTCTCCTCTGAGTGAATCAGGTCTTATTCCTGAACGTTCTAGCGTACTGATATGTACAAAAATATCATTTCCATTAGCTTCTGGCTTGATAAAGCCATAACCTTTTTCAGCATTAAACCACTTTATATTACCGAATTCCATTGAAACAACTCCTAAAATTATTAACTAATACTACTAATGTGGTGAAAAACTTTGAAATTAAAATTAAGAATGCTTGAAGCTCAGTTGTTAAAACTAAGCTTCCATATTCCATAGTCTACCATTAACATTACATAACCATAATACATAATTGTTATACTTGATGCAACTAAATTTTCTAATTGTTAAGCGAGCCTGCAACTGTCATTTCACTAACTTTAATCGTTGGTGAATTAAATTGCCCACAGAAGGTTAAATCGTCCGCAACGACTAAGTTGCTAAACATGTCTTTTAAATTGCTAGCAACAGTAATCTCGTGTATTGGATACGTTATTTTACCATTTTCTATAAAAAATCCTGATGCACCTTGACTATAATCACCATTAATTAAATTAACACCAAAGCTAAATAAATCAGTTATATATACTCCCTCTTTCACTTCCTCAATTAATTCTTTAAGTGATATATTACCATTTTCGACGTAGAAGTTACTAGCTGCAGGAATGATTGCAGCATTACTTGCACGAGTTGCATTTCCAGTTGTTTCCAAGTTTAACTTTTTAGCCGAGTATAGATCCAGAATCCAATTTTGTAGTATTCCGTTTTTTACAAACGTATTTTTCCTGCTAGTTATTCCTTCTCCATCAAATGGTCTTGATTCTATGCCCCTTGGTAACAATGGGTCATCAATAATGTTGATTCTATTGTTGAAAATATGAGTATTTAAACTATTTCTCAAGAAAGAGCTGTCATTCGCAATGCTGCTACCGTTTATAGCAGAAGCAAAATTTCTTACTAGCTCTTTTGCTGCTCTTTTTTCAAAAATAACTGGAAATTTACCAGTTTTAATCGTGCGTGAATTCAATTGATCAATTGCCCTTTTTGCTGCTTCTTTCCCTATTAACTCTGGCGATTTTAAATCGCCGAAGTTACATGCTATATCGTAGTCATAGCCAATCTTCATCTCACTTCCCTCTCCAGCGACAACAGAGACCTGATTAGCAAAGGTTGATTTACTAAATGAGCCGATAAAACCAGAAACAGTAGATAATACTGTATTTACTAAAACATGTGAAGAAGAGGCTCCTTCAGAATTAATAATATTTTTATGCGCAAGAGCTGAGTTTTCTGCAACTTCGACAATTTCTTTTAGATTATCAATAGTTACAACATTATTATCTAAGATACCTAAGCCTGTAGAGTAGGTACAATTATCTCTATCTATAGCAAAATTAATGTAAGGATCCTCTTGTGCATTCTTTGCCATTTCTACTACTTTGCTTACCATGTCACTAAGATTATTTAAATCGTTTGTAGAAATATACGCAGCTTTGGTTTTACCTGCTATAGCTCTAATTCCTATAGTACAATTCTTAGATTGTGATATTTGTTCAATTTTTGATAGACGTTGGGAAACGAAGATTTTGTTAGTTTCATATATTGCAACCTCTGCGTCTTGGTTTTGCTTTTTTATTAGTTTAATTATGTCTGCTGCGATATTTAATATATTCATTTTTATCCCTGAGATTTCTACAAAGATTCTGCACCACCTATCACTTCGATCAAGTCAGTTGTAATCGCTGCTTGACGAGAACAATTGTAAAGCAATGCCAACTTATTCAGCATTTCCTTAGTGTTTCTATTAGCCGATTCCATAGCAGCCATTCTAGCACTATTCTCACTCGCTGCACTTTCAAGTAAAGCAGAGTAAAGGGCAGTTACAACGTAATTTTGAATCAAAGATCGTAAGATAAATTCAGTATTTTGTGGTTCATATTTATAGTTGTAGTCTATTGTTGAATTGGTCAGATAGTCATCAATCAAAGATGAGCTTTTACTCCATGGTTTTATCGTTTCCAACATTGGCTTCTGTGTGAAGGTATTGTAAAATTTATTATAGAAAACTTTAATCCTATCATATTTACTGAGATCCATACTGTCAACTAAAGCTTCTACACGCTTTAGCGTGATCCCCTTACTGTTTTCAATTTTTAAAATGCTTTTAGAGTCGAATCTATTTTTACCTATATCAAAAGCTTTTTTACCAAGAAATACAATATCTACTTTTTTGCTACTCGCAATCAATTTATTTACATACTCTTGGCTAGATTTTGCAATAGAGGAATTAAAACTGCCGCATAAGCCACGATCAGATGCAATGATAAACACTAGATAAGAATCGTTATCGCCAGTGGTGAAAATTTTTGCCAGTAATTCCTGGTCAGCGGATGACATTATTGAAGAAATAATGTCATGCAGCTTGGATATATACAGTTTTGAATTTGATAACTTTTTTTGACTCTGTAATAACTTTGCTGCAGAAACCATTTGCATTATCTTCGTAGTTTTCTGTACAGACCTAATATTCTTAATTCTTAAGGATAATTCCTTTAAGCTCTTCATTTTGTATACAACTCTAATTTATTAAAAATATATAATTATTCATGTCAAAAAGCAAGTTCTTTTGATGTGAGAAGATATAGGGCTTTCATATTTCTCTTTATTTTTTAGTAAGGCCTAACAGTTGCTAGTATACTATTAGAAGGATAGTGTCATCCCAGAGTCCCTTTTCTGTCATCTAAGTACCCCGACACTTGGATCCAACACGCTGAAATGGCAATCTCTCATCATGCTTTGCAGTATTTTTGGATCCTGCTGCGAGGTAACGGTAGTTATAAATTATTAAGAAATTTACTAAGTAAAAAAAGCAAAAGATATTCCGTGGTAGATAGTGTTTACTCTCTAATCCTGCGAATTGACATATATACTGTCTAAAACGCTTTATAAGCGAGTTTCAGCTTATATAGGTAAGAACCTAGAAATGTTATGAAGACGTAAGATACATATAGTGTAAAAAATTAAACATAGACGTCAATTATGTAATACTTTGTCATTTTAATCTGCACAGATTGAAGATAACTGAATACCTTTAGTACTATGGGGGCTAGTGAGATTTGTTAAGTAATTTTTTGTATTTTTAGTACGCACTGCGCTTAAACATTAGGTTAAAAAGTTAAGATGAAATATAAAAACGTGAGTTTTGTTTTGACTTGTTGTGCTAATTTTGCAGAATATTAGGATTATCATTTGAATCAAATACATGACAAAAGGGGATTGGGAAGCGGTAATTGGGCTTGAGGTGCACGCTCAAGTTTCTTCTAAGACAAAGCTATTTTCTAGCTCATCAACTGAGTTTGGCGCTGAACATAACACTCAAGTTTCTCTGGTTGATGCAGCAATGCCAGGTACACTACCAATACTGAACTACTACTCTATAGAGCAGGCAATACGCACTGGTCTTGCACTTTCTGCGGAAATTAATAAGAGCTCTTACTTTGATCGGAAAAATTATTTTTACCCTGATTTACCGCAAGGTTATCAAATAACTCAGTTTTTTGAGCCAATAGTTAAAAATGGTAGAATATTTATCAATAATAATAAAAAAGAAGTAAGAATCGCAAGAATTCATCTAGAGCAAGATGCAGGAAAAAGCATTCATGAAGAGAGCAAAACTTATGTAGATTTAAATCGTGCAGGGGTTGCTCTAATGGAAATTGTCTCGGAGCCGGATCTTCGTTCATCTGAGGAAGCTGCGGAATTCATGAAAAAGTTGAGGCAGATTTTGCGTTACATTGGCTCATGTGATGGTGATATGGAAAAGGGGTCGCTTCGTTGTGATGCAAATGTTTCTGTTCGCCCAAAAGGCAGTAGCACATTCGGCACCCGCTGCGAGATAAAAAACCTAAACTCAATATGTTATATTATGCAAGCTATAGATTATGAAATACAAAGGCAAATTGAAATTTTGGAAAGTGGCGAGAAAATAAGTCAAGATACCTTGTTGTTTGATGTTTCTTTAGGAAAAACAAAAGTAATGCGAAACAAAGAGGATGCGAGTGATTATAGGTATTTTCCTGAACCTGATTTACTGCCTGTTGAGATAAGCCAGGATAAAATTGATTCTATTAGATCATCTTTGCCCGAATTGCCAGATCAAAAAAAGCTACGATACATTAGAGAATTAAGTATCAACAAATACGATGCTGATGTCATCACTTCTGATAAAGCAATTGCTAACTATTTTGAGGAGTTGATAAAAAAGCACGATTCAAAACTTGCTGTTACTTGGCTAACTGTAGAGCTTTTCGGTCGTTTGAATAAAGCGGGTATTGATATTGTGAGCTCCCCAATTAAAGCAAATGCCTTATCCGAACTCTTAGATTTTATCGTTGATGGAACGATCTCTGCTAGGCTTGGCAAGCAAGTTTTTGATATTATGTTTGAAACTGGCAAGCCAGCATCTTTGATCATAAAAGAGCAGGACCTGAAGCAAATAACCGATAAAGGTCAAATATCAGAAATTATTGACAAAATCATCAATGACAACCAAGATAAGGTTCAAGAATACCAAAATGGTAAAACAAAACTATACGGATTCTTTGTTGGCGAAGTCATGAAACTTACCAAAGGAAAAGCTAGCCCTGATGTCGTGAACTTTATTTTGAGTGAAAAATTGAGCAGTTAGTTGCGCCTTTTTATTTGCATTGGCAGTACGTCTTGTAGATATTCTCAGATCCATACTATGGTATATGCATGTCATGACATATAGATTTATTACTTTTTTACCATTTATAGGTACTATTTGTAAAATAGTGTGAGGTTGAGGAGTACCTGAAAAATTATCCTACTCAGTGGTTAAGCATATCTTTTCTAATATTATGTATCAAGCAAGATAGCTAATGTTATTTCCTAGACATGCAGTAGATAGGGAGTATTCTTTTTTCCTATTTGCAGAGAAAAAGTCAGCTAAGGGTTTCAATAATATTGTTCTTTGTTATGAACAAGACGGAAGAATAGCACATAAGCTCATACAAATCAAGCACAGAAAAAGGATAGGAACAAAAAGATCAGAATAGGTGAATTACTAGCGCAGGGAAAGGGTGGTGCGTTTGGTTTAATAAAACTATCTCATTGCTTATTTGAAGATCAAAAGTAAATGGAGAATTTGGGGGTGAAATAGAAGATTTTGTCATTATTACAACACTGATTTTGATTCCACAGATTTGATTACTGCGTCCAGTAAGAAAGCTGAGAATAATGTCAAGTGGAAGAATAAAGGAAAGGAAATTTCAGTTATAAAAGTAAACGCTCAAAATGAGTTTCTGGATGTAGGTAGTGGTGTAAGATATAAATTTGATAATAGTATTATCTCATACTTGCAGAAAATAAGGGTTTTATAAGGTGTAAGGTAGTTAGAGAAGTCAGCAATAAGGAAATAAGACTTTTAAGATAGATTAGTATTTGCAGTCGATTTTTGTCAAGCGGAACTGAGCTGAGTAAGATTATTAAGGGTGAGCTGGGCAAGGAGTTCAGCAATACTGATGCTAAGCACTTTTGCAGCGGGTTATCAGGAAGAAGTACTGACTTTGATGGAAAAAGAAGAAGAGGAGTTTCTATCACACGAGCAAGTAAAAGCTCTTCTTGAAAAAATAAGAGGAGAAGTCTTAAAAACACCTATTTGGCATAATGTGATGGACCCAGTAGATGATTTTGTTGGGAGAGTAATGAATTAAATGCTGTGCGTTGTGGATTTCAAAAAAGTGCGAGGCAGATGGTTGTTATTAAAGATCTAGATGGGGTAGATAAAACTGAATTTGTCAAGAAATATGCTTACAACTATAAGGAATGTTACGATGGCAATGTTATATTTATAGATTCTAAGGATCCTAAAAGTATAAAAGAGTCTTTCTTGGATCTAGCTAGATATATAAAGACTAGGAGTTTCTGCTACAGATGAACGTAGAAGCACAAAGGCGATAAAAAATGTTGTTGAAAAAATATATACTTTTTTTGTAGGAAGAATGAGCCTGTTTGTTTTTGGTAATGTTAGAGGATATAAGGGTATTAGTAAATTTTTACTACCCTTTTTGTGTTCACAGCGTCCTAATTGGGGAAAGCCTTATGTTTTTATCACTTCCTGCAGTGAAAAGTGGAAAATAGTAAAACAGCAGAAGAGATAGAGGAAATATGGTTTGATAAATTCGAGGAAACAGAGGTTTTATAATTTTTTGAGAGAGTCCTAGATGTAGAGAATGACTTTTGCGATGGAAGAGAAAAAAGATTAAACTAGAAAAGTCTTTTTCATTAGCTTTGGGACTAGCGGTTGCATATATTTAAAATGAAGATGAGCAGGACGAATTAAAGAAGTTCAGTGGTTATTTTGAAAAATATAAGCAGCAAAGAAAGAAGTCATTTGAAGAAACAAAATGTTTATTTGCAAGAAGAAGAAATTATAAAAGTGACATTAATCATATCCGAGAAGTTAACGATATGGAATATTACACGTGATAAGATGAAGAGCAACAGAGGACGTGGAAAGCAAACTACAGAAATTTGGGATATCATGGCTTATTTTGCTCATGATAAGATTTATATAGAAGAAATTTTTCCAGATTAATGGCAGATGATAAAGAAAAGCTATGGGGGTGCTGTTGAGCTACTTGATAAAATACTAAGTGATTGATTTAGAAGCGGGAGTGGCAAATATTCACGAGCTAGGTGCGGGGGATAACTAGATTAGAACACAAAAGGCAGGCAAAGAAGAAAAGTTTTAAGAAGAGCTCTAGAATTGATAAATAATGGTAGAATAGTGAACAATACAGGCCATGTTACATCTGTTTAGGGATATGCAAGCAACCATAGTAGGCTGATTGGTGATTTTTACTTTAACTCATCTTGTATACATATAAAGAATAGGTTTTTATGAAGAAAAGCACTCCTTTACATTTACTTGCTGAAAGTGATGACTGTAAAAGCAATAAGGCTATACTAACCCGTATAGAAAGGCGTTCCGGGTAAAATAGGAAAAATTGTTAATGCTGAGAACAATTGTGGTCAAACACCATTATGCATCGCTGCTGGAAATGGAAAATTGAATATGGTAGAATGGTTGGTTAGCAAAGGTGCTAATGTTAATGCTAAGAGAAGTCTGGAGTCCACTGCAAATGGCTACTGGTAATGAAGAGTTAGGTATTATTAAGTACCTACTTGACAAAGGCGCTGGGATTGATACAAAAATAAATATGGTTGCACTGCTTTGCATGAGGCTGCTCATAGCAGGAAACTGAATGTTATGAAATATTTGGTGAACAACAGTGCTAACATTAACGATAATGCTGTGGAACTATTTCCTATGGTACTCTGTTACATTTTGTAATATATAGTAAAAAATCAGATATAGTAATAAAGTAGCAGTCAGTAAAGGCGCTGATATTGATGCTTAAAATAAATATGGCTGAACTCCACTACATTATGCTGTTGAGAGTAGGAAACTGAAGATAGTAGAGTACCCTTATTAGCAAATGCGCTGGTATTAGCATAAAGAATAGGTATAATGGTACTCTATTGCATGTTACTGCTTATAGTGGAAGTTAGATATGATTAAATATCTTATCGGTAGAGGTGCTGGATTGGCACTTAAAATGAATATGGTAGTACTCTATTATACTCTGCTGCTCAAAATGATAACGTGGATACAATAGAATACTTTGTTGAAAAAAGTGCTGGCGTTAATGTTAAAAACAAAAAAGGCAGTACTCCTTTACACATAGCTGCATTATGTGGAAGCTTTAGAATAACGGAATGCCTGATCAACAAAGTTGCTGATGCTAAAAACAGAGGTAATCAGACTCCATTACACTTTGCTATTGAGAGTGAAAAACTAAAAGTAGTAGAATTTTTTATAGAAAAAGGTATTAATATAAAAGACAAGTGCAACAAAACTTTGCTACATCGTACTACCAGAAATGGAAACATCGAAATGACAAAATATCTCATTAAAAAGGTGCCGATGTTAATGCTAAGGGTAAGGATGATAACGCTCCATTGCACTAGGTTGTTATAAGATGGAGGATTGACATAGCAAAAGTACTACTAAAACACAACGTAGACGTTACGCTAAAAGTAATGAAAGTAGAACAATATTATACTATGCTGCTGGATGCAATCCCAAGGACTTGTAGAGTTGCTTTTAGCTCATAATGCAGTTCTGTGACTACTGAAAGTATTTGATATAGCTTGAGAGGATTTGTCTTGACGTCATATATGACGTCCTTTACAATTAAAGTTAACAGTGAAAGTGTATATTTGTTATGTTTGCAGTGATTGAAACAGGTGGGAAGCAGTATTTAGTAAAAAAAGGTAGTGTAATAAAAGTAGAAAAATTAGAAGCTGAGGAAGGAAAGGAGGTAGAGATTGATAAGGCAGTTTGCCTTTCAGGCAACGGTTTATCTTATTTAACTGATGCTACTGTTAAGGCTGAAGTGCTTGAACAATGCAGAGGAGAGAAAATTATAATTTTTAAAAAGAAGAGAAGAAAAAATTACCGTAGGAAAACTGGTCATAGGCAGTATATAACTGTTCTTCGTATCAATGAAATTAATCTTCAAAAATAATGGGTAAGATATGGCAACTAAAAAATCAGGTGGTGGCTCCTGTAATGGTAGGGATTCCGCAGGTTGTAGGTTAGGAATAAAAAAGAACGGAAAAGTTATTCCTGGTAACATAATCGTCCGTCAAAGGGGTACAAAGTTTCATCCTGGAAAAAATGTTGGTATGGGTAAAGATCATACAATTTTTGCTAAAGTGGAAGGCTGGATTAGGTTTAGAAAGTCAGTAAATAAAAAGACTTTTATTGATATTGTACCTGTAGATAATGTATAAGCTTCAGCTTGAATAAATCAGGGGTCTGTAGCTCAGGTGGTTAGAGCGCACGTCTGATAAGCGTGAGGTCGGAAGTTCAACTCTTCCCAGGCCCACCATTTGATGGTTGCTAGCTAGATTTTTTATAATAACTTTTATTATATAAGCAGATCTAAAGCATGAGTTTACGTAAAAATTTAATAACCAGTGAGTCGGTTGCAGCTGGTCATCCAGATAAAGTAGCGGATCAAATTTCGGATGCAGTACTTGATGAATACCTTTTAACTGACCCTTTTTCACGAACTGCGATAGAGACTTTAGTTACCAAAGATAATGTTATTATAGCTGGGGAAGTATTTGGGCCTAACGTTGCAAATAGCACAATTGAAAATGTTGTAAGGAATACAATAAAAGATATTGGTTACGAGCACGATGGTTTTCACTGGGGAGAAGTCGGAGTAAATATGTTGCTGCATGAACAATCAAACGACATTGCTATAGGGGTGGATCAAGGCGCTGGAGATCAGGGCATAATGTATGGCTATGCAACAATAGAAACAAAAAGCCTTATGCCAGCACCCATTTTTTATGCGCACTCTATTCTGAAAAACGTCATGAGTGTGGTTAAGGAAGCAAAACTTGGTCCGGATGCAAAGTCGCAAATTACTTTGGCGTATGAGAGTAATCTTCCAGTACGTGCTGAAAGTATTATCGTTTCAATACAGCATCCTGAAGATTTGGATCAATTAAAAGTAAAAGAAATAATTTACCCTTACGTAGTTTCGTCTTTACCTAAAGGGTGGATGTGTGCCGAGGAAAATTTCTTTGTCAATCCAACTGGTAGGTTTGTCATCGGTGGACCGGTTAGTGATTGTGGATTAACCGGACGAAAGATTATGGTTGATACTTATGGAGGTTATATTCCACATGGTGGGGGAGCATTTTCTGGAAAAGATGCAACAAAGGTTGATAGATCTGCAGCTTATATGGCGAGATACCTTGCTAAAAATATTGTTTTTGCAAATTTAGCCGAGCGCTGTCTTGTGCAGCTCTCTTATGCAATTGGTGTGTCAAAGCCTACCTCGTTTTACATTGATACATTTGGTACAAATAAGGTAGATGAAGAAAGAATTAAAAAGCTTATTGAGAGTAATATAGATTTATCAACCAGGGGTATTATTAAACATTTATCACTTAGCCGTCCTATATATAAACGTACAGCCTGTTATGGACACTTTGGTAAAGAATCAGAAGAGGATGATGGATTTTCTTGGGAAAATTTGAACTTATCTCTTGATCTTTCTAGAGAATTTAGTGTGCAAAGTAATAGGAAAGTTTCTTTAGATTGCTAAGATTTTTAATTTATAGTTCAATACTGGTATGCTAACTTATTGTTAAAGCGCAATTAGCTTTTCATAATAATTATACTACATTAATAGCAATTTTTATATTTATGAAACTCACAAAATGTATAACAAAACAGGAAGGAGAATTCTACGATATAGCTATAAGAGAATCATCTGGTCTTATTGAAAAGATAGAGAACATCCTTTTAATATTGAATTAATGAGTAGTACGCTAGATTATGAAAAGTTTTAATTTTATCTTCAGCAGAATTTTTTATATGTAACAGATTATACTTGAGTTTTACTGGTTATTGCAGCTGAAGCTAACAATATTGAAATAATGGATAAGTTAACTGATATAGCTATTGGAACATTTGCTACACGAGATTATTATAAGGAACATTTTGCAGATTGTAATTTATCCGACAACCACAAAAAGTCAAAATCTTGCTCTGCCCTTACTGAATTTTTCATGTACATTACATATCATAATTTTATTGCTGAAGGTTTAGCAGCATCTTACCCATGCTTCTGTATATGTCAAATAGTTGTTCATTACATTGTGAGAGGTAACGCCACTACTGGCAATAAATATCAAAAGCGGATAGATTTTTTTAACACTGACGTGGCGAGTAATATGATTGACGATGTAACTGAAATTATGAACAATCTATGTAAAAAATCCGGCAATGATGAACGAAAAAATATATAGGAGTTCTTTCGTAATGGATTAAAACTTTAGCTGGTATTCTAGGATGAGATGTATTATTCTAGTATCTCATGATGGGGAAATGTTGGAGTGGATTATCTATATTAACTTAATCTTGTTGGTACTGTAATGTTTAGTGGTATAATTAGGAGCTGTTGTGGGTCAAACCTCTTAAGGGATATAATATAGATCATCCTTTTAAAATGTTGGGCTGATGAATAATACTTTAAACATAGAGAGTTTTAAGTTCTGTATTCAACAGGATGTATTATTTTTAGATGATTATGTTCGTATCGTATTAGTTATGGCATCAAGAATAGAAAACTATGATACATAGTCCTGCTTGCTAGGGTGGCACAGGGGTCAATAGCTGCTAACAGATTTCTGTGTAGTCACTGTTTTGCTATATATAGTATAAAGAGTAGAAAAATCTTCTGTATGCTTCGAATTTACCAATTTTCTTTCTCATGTAGTAATGCCTATGAAACTATAACAGTTTTATATTCTTGTATATTTGTATGTAAGATTGTCATTGATAGTATGAAAGGTGAATTCAGGAAAAATAACAGATAAAAAGACTGGTTTGTTTTTGTAGCAGTAATTTAATAGCATATGGATGCACTGCTTTAGAGGATATTGTTGATGAATATTGCAAAAAGGTAGGAGGAAATGAGAGAAGCAGAATACTTGAGTTATTTAGGATAAATGCACAATTTGAATTAAACTTTTGGGACAGCGCATAAATTTCCAAAATTCGATCAAGTTTCTAAGAAACGTTGACAATTTTAAGCTAATTTGTATGCTTAATACATGTTTTTGAAGATGGTGTATGAAAAGTAAAGAACATGATTTTCATTTAGTGGATTCAAGTCCTTGGCCAATTGCCATGTCAGCTGCAATTTTTATTCTTGTGCTTGGATTAGTTGGCACGCTCCATAAACAGGTTTCTGGGATATTTGGCTTAGTTTTAGGAACCTCTGCAGTATCAGGAGTGTTGTTTTATTGGTGGAAAGATGTAGTAAAAGAAGCCATTTATGATAAGTGCCATACTGCAATTGTCAAGCATGGACTCAAGTTTGCAATGTACTTATTTATCCTTTCAGAAGTTGTATTTTTTATAGTGTTCTTTTGTTCATTCTTTAAAGCCTGGCTTGATCCGGTTTTTTTGTTTGAAACGTTTTCTCCTACAAAAAAAGTTAAATGGCCTCCTGAGGGAATTTTACTGCCTGATCCATGGTCGCTACCATTCATGAATACGTTAATATTATTACTCTCTGGTACAACAATTACCTGGGCACATCACTCTTTATTTAAAGATGATAAAAAGAGCATGATTAAAATGCTGTACATAACTATATTACTTGGAGTGTTTTTTGTAATAGTACAGGCAATAGAGTATCATGAAACGAGTTTCTCTTTACAAGAAGCAGGAATCTATGCATCCAATTTTTATATGATTACCGGTTTTCACTGTGCGCACGTTATAATAGGAATAATATTCTTGTCAGTATGTTTGTTCAGAGCGCGGAAAGATCAATTTACACCTCAGGATCATTTATGCTTTGAATTCGCTTCTTGGTATTGGCACTTTGTAGATATAGTCTGGATATTTTTGTTTGTGTTTGTTTATTGGCTAAGTGTTTTTTAAGTGACAAGAATAATAGGTCTCGATCCGGGAATGAGTAAAACCGGGTGGGCTATTATTGATATGGATGAAAGAAGCAATATCGAATTTCTAGGCAGTGGCACTATATCAACTGGTAATAAGCTCGGTATGGGTGAACGCTTGCATGTAATTTTTGAACAATTAAAGAAGGTAATTTCTCTGTATTCTCCAAGTGAAGCTGCAATAGAAAAAATTTTTGTTAATAAGAATCCAAAATCTTCACTAACTTTAGGATATGCGAGAGGGATTGTAATTTTAGTATTAGAAATAACAGAGTTAACTATGAATGAATATGATACAAATTATGTAAAAAAAAGCATCACCGGAAATGGCCATGCTGATAAGGATCAGGTTATATTCATGGTGAAACAGATAATTAAAAATTTAAATATAAAATGCCACCATGCTGCTGATGCTCTCGCTGTAGCGATTTGCCACGTTTATACAAAAAGTTCTTATTTTGTGAGGTAGTTTTATTATTCAATTGTGCATTTTAAATTCAACAACTCAAGAAAAATTATTTAATTACATTTATCTTATCTAATGTCCGTTGTAAAATAATACATGCGGAAATTTTATCATCTATTCTTTTTGATTTTGTGGTTGATACTCCGCTAATCTTTAGTGTATGAGCCGCAATAGACGTTGACAAGCTTTCATCTTGTAAATATGTGCTTACCTTGTATTTTTTTATCATTTTGTTTGCGAATTTGATTATGGTTTTACACCATTCACTTTTTTGTCCATCTATTTCCAGTGGTAACCCGATTACTATTGATCCAGCTTCATTTTTTTTGAATATTCTGTTTAGATAACCTAAATCTTTGCTTATATTTTTTCTGTAGTATACGCTATGTGCTGTAGCTATGAGCTGAGTTTTATCACTGAACGCTATGCCTATTTGCTTCTCTCCCATGTCAAGACACATTATGCATTTGTCTTTTGGAATAGACTTTAGAAATTCATAAGGATCTCTATATAGCATCTATTGGCATGACAAACATTCACTATAATCAATATCTGTTCTTTGCTGGAACATTTCACTTGCTTTGAATATGTCATGAGAAACCTTGTCAGCTCTCTGCATTGACTGTGATCGACAATAATATAAACTCTTTAAACCTTTTTTCCAAGCAAGCATGTGTATTTTATGCAAGTAACGTTTATGTACATTAGCAGGTAAAAACAAGTTTACTGATTGAGATTGACAAATATATGGGGTTCTATCACTTGCGTGTTCTATAATCCATCTTTGATCAAGTTCATATGCTGTTCTAAATGTTAATTTTTCATGCTTGTTAAGAAAATCTAAGTGCTGCACAGAACCTTCATTTGTCGAAATCGAAGACCATATTTTATCATTGTTTTGATTTTTTTCTGCTAATAGTTTTTGCAAGAATTTATTTCGCACTACAAATGAACCTGTTAGTGTCTTTTGTGTAAATACGTTTGCTGCATATGGTTCGATTCCAGGGGAAGTATTGCCTGCAATAATAGAAATTGAGGCAGTTGGGGCGATAGCAAGTTTATGTGTAAATCTTTCCATTAGATTGATTTCTTTAGCATCAAGGCATGCTCCCTTTTCTTCTGCTAATTTTTTAGAGACCATATCTGCTTGCTTGCGTAAATACTTAAATATTTTTTTGTTCCACTGTTGTGCTGTTACTGACTCGAAAGGAACCATTTTACTTTGCAAAAATGAGTGAAAGCCCATCACACCAAGGCCAATACTACGCTCTCTCATTGCAGAATACTTTGCTCGCTGTATTTCGTCTGGTGCTTTGTTTATAAAGTCTTCCAGTACGTTATCAAGAAAACGCATTATATCTTCTATGAAGAGTTCATTGTGTCTCCATTCTTTATAGTATTCAAGATTTACTGACGATAGACAACACACAGCAGTACGCAATTTGTTTAGGTGGTCGTAGCCTGTAGTTAAAGTAATTTCACTGCACAGGTTTGACATTTTGATATCTAAATTGAGTCTTTTGTAAGACTCTGGCTTATTGTTATTTATTGCATCGAGGAAGATAATGTAAGGTTCTCCAGTCTCAATTCTCGCTGTTAGTATTTTAATCCATATATCACGTGCTTTGATTGTTGAGATAACTTTGTTGTTATAAGGGCTGATTAAATTCCATTCTAGGTCGCTTTCAACAGCTTGCATGAATCTGTCATCTACTATCACAGCATGGTGTATATTTAATGCTTTGCGATTTGGATCTCCTCCTGTTGGCTTGCGTATATCCAGAAACTCTTCTATTTCTGGGTGGGATACAGGAAGATAAACTGCTGAGCTTCCTCTTCTTAAGGACCCTTGACTAATTGCGAGTGTTAGAGCATTTTGCACCACAATAAATGGTACGATTCCTGATGTTTTACCACTGCCTTTTACACTTTCGCCAATTGAACGTAAATTTCCCCAGTAACTACCTATTCCTCCTCCACGTGCGGCGAGCCAGACATTTTCGTTCCATAAATCGACTATTCCCTGCAGACTGTCTTCGGTTTCATTAAGAAAGCAAGAGATAGGCAATCCTCTGTTGGTGCCACCATTGCTAAGTATTGGTGTTGAAGGCATGAACCACAAATTGCTCATGTAATCATAAAGACGCTGTGCATGCTCTTTGTTATCAGAATAGTAGTTGGCAATGCGTATGAAGAGATCTTGATAACTTTCATTTTCTATTAAGTACCTGTCTGATAGAACTGCTTTCCCAAAATCGGTCAATTTGCCATTTTTTTCATGATTAATAATAATATTATTCATAAATTCCTCTTTGTTTTATTGTACATAGACACTGTTTTAAGCAATAGTAATGCTTTAAGTTAGGCTTTTCGATTTTTTTTGTGGATACTGTAATGCAAATAAGATACCATCAACCTGACTTCCATATATTTTACAATAACTCATATAGCTTATTTGCATATTTATTTCTTTTGCAACATGTTGAACATAACTTTCTGAGTGACGGAAGTAATCTCCTTTATTTACAAAGTCAATACCTTTACCTTCCTTTCTTCTTATTAAACATACAATTGCACCTTTTTTACTCGTAGATTTTTTTGCTAATTCCAGTTCTGCTTTAAAATCATGCAAATAATGTAGCACTTCAGCGAAAATAATGACATCATATAGGTGATTTCTCTCTTGTTTAAGGAACTCTGTCATTTCTATATGTATTAATTCATTATAAACAGGTTTACCCTTTATAAAGCATCCTCTAGCAATATTTAGCATTCTGTTTGAAATGTCAATTCCTGTTATGTGATTCCCAGTATTGTGTATTTTTAAGAAATGACCGCATATTCCAGTTCCACAACCAAGGTCAAGTACGTTGAGTTCAGAAGTGGAATCGTTAAAAATTTTTGTAATTACCGTGTGTACGAGTTCATGACCTCTATATTGTTTAGCGATTAACCAATGCTCGACAAAATGTTCTCCAGTGTAATCAAAATATTGTTTTATGATATTTTTAGGCAATTTTATAATAGGTGCTGGATTTGTCATTTTTTTTATGTAATAAGACGCTTCTTCGTAATTACTGTCTAGTTTTAGTGTCTTTGTTAAATAGGTGTAAGCTTTACTGGTATTTCCCATTGCAAAATGACACCTCCCTATGTTGTACCAAACTATAGGTAAATTGGAATAAAACATGCCGATTAACCAAAATCGTAATTTTGCATCTGAGATGTTACCTTTATAGAAGTGATATAAACCGATTTCAATATTAGTGCTTAATAGGTTTTTGGGTTTTTCAAGAAATGCTGTTGTTTCCTTATGGAGAGCGTTATATTTATTTACAGCGAATTGTTTAGCCTTCTTAAGGTTAAACATACCGATTAACTTATAAATAAAATTTAAAATAATACTTACGAAGGATAAGTTGCTTTTCATACCTTAAAAATACCCTTAATGTTCATTATCATTTTTGAGCAGAATCGATTTTTAAAGCATTTTATATTACAAAATATTTTTTTCATTAATTTTCATTGTATATAATTCTGCTTTATCACTTATTTAGGTTAAAAATTTTACCTACTTAGGATTACAGTATATTATCCTTGCCAACGTAAGTAAATATTTTGTGTAAAAAAGCGTTGACATATTATTTATTGGTTTCTAATATATAAGAAGTTAATTTAGTTTTTAGATGTTTGACAAGTTTTATGGTAGAGATTAATTTAATCTCAGTTCAATTTCAATAATATTTAACTCTGCATATTCTGCATATAGTCGAATAAATAAATTATTAAGAGCACTTGATGGATGCCTTGGCGTTAAGAGGCGATGAAGGACGTGGCAGGCTGCGATAAGCTGCGGGGAATTGTCAACAGGTTTTGATCCGCAGATTTCCGAATGGGGAAACCCAACTAGTTGAGCTAGTTATTGCATGTTAGATTAATATGTAAAGCGAACTTGGTGAACTGAAATATCTAAGTAGCCAAAGGAAAAGAAATCAACCGAGATTCTGTTAGTAGTGACGAGCGAAAGCGGGAAAGGCTAGTGGTTTAAGAATAAGAATTAGAATACTCTGGAAAGAGTAACCATAGAAGGTGATAGTCCTGTATAGGTAGAAAGTTTTTAAATCCTCGAGTAGAGCGGGGCACGTGAAATCCTGTTTGAACATGGGGGGACCATCCTCCAAGCCTAAATACTCCTTGACGACCGATAGTGAACAAGTACCGTGAGGGAAAGGTGAAAAGAACCCCGGGAGGGGAGTGAAATAGAATCTGAAATCGAGTGCTTACAAACAGTTGGAGCTTTATGTTTTTGCTATGGGAGCGATCTTGTAGCTAATTTACATTAGAGTGACAGCGTACCTTTTGCATAATGGGTCAGCGAGTTAATCTATAAAGCAAGCTTAAGCCGTTAGGTATAGGCATAGCGAAAGCGAGTCTGAATATGGCGTTTTAGTTTTATGGATTAGACCCGAAACCAAGTGATCTAGTCATGACCAGATTGAAGGTGTGGTAAAACACACTGGAGGATCGAACCAGTTAATGTTGCAACATTATTGGATGAGTTGTGATTAGGGGTGAAAGGCCAATCAAACTTGGAAATAGCTGGTTCTCCGCGAAATCTATTTAGGTAGAGCGTTGTATGTATGTTGTTGGGGGTAGAGCACTTGATAGACTAGGGGGGCTCACTGTCTTACCAAATCTAACTAAACTCCGAATACCAATAATTGATTATACAGCAGACACACTGCGGGTGCTAAGTCCGTGGTGGAAAGGGAAACAGCCCAGATTACTATCTAAGGTCCCAAAATTACAGCTAAGTGGGGAAGGAAGTAGAAAAACCATTACAGCTAGGAGGTTGGCTTGGAAGCAGCTATCCTTTAAAGAAAGCGTAACAGCTCACTTGTCTAAATAAGTTTTTCTGCGCTGAAAATGTACCGGGGCTAAAGCTGTATACCGAAGATGTAGGTACTTATTGATTGCAGTTAATAAGTGCGGTAGCGGAGCGTTCTGTAAATCTGTGAAGGTAGTTTGTAAAAACTGCTGGAGATATCAGAAGTGAGAATGCTGACATAAGTAGCGTAAAAGAGTGTGAAAAACACTCTCACCAAAAATCTAAGGGTTCCTACGTTAAGTTAATCTGCGTAGGGTTAGTCGGTTCCTAAGGCAAGTCCGTAAAGGAGTAGTTGATGGCAATCAGGTTAATATTCCTGAACCTCTTAAGTGTGACGGGTTTTGTATTTGTATAGGTCTTATTGGATTGACCTATGCTTAAAAAAAGCTCCAGGAAATAGCACTTATATTTATGAGGCCGTACCGTAAACCGACACTGGTGGATGAGTAGAGTATACTAAGGTGTTGAAAGAATGATGTTGAAGGAACTCGGCAAATTGTACCTGTAACTTCGGAAGAAGGGTAACCTGCTTTTAGGCAACTATAAGTAGGTGGCACAAAATAGGGAGTAGTGACTGTTTACTAAAAACACAGGACTCTGCAAACACGTAAGTGGAAGTATAGGGTCTGACGCCTGCCCGGTGCTGGAAGGTTAATAAGAGGGGTGTAAGCTCTAAATTGAAGCCCCAGTAAACGGCGGCCGTAACACTGACGGTCCTAAGGTAGCGAAATTCCTTGTCGGGTAAGTTCCGACCCGCACGAATGGCGTAACAATTTCTCCACTGTCTCCAACATCAATTCAGCGAAATTGAATTCCCCGTGCAGATGCGGGGTACCCGCGGTTAGACGAAGAGACCCCGTGCACCTTTACTATAGCTTTACATTGGTATTAAAAATGTGATGTGCAGAATAGGTGGGAGACTTTGAAGTTATGGCGCTAGCTATAATGGAGTCAACCTTGAGATACCACCCTTTACACTTTTGATACCTAACTATGTTTCATTATCTGAAACTAGGACATTGTATGGTGGGTAGTTTGACTGGGGCGGTCGCCTCCTAAAGAGTAACGGAGGCGTGCGAAGGTAAGCTAGAGCTGGTCGGAAATCAGCTTGATAGTATAATGGCATAAGCTTGCCTGACTGCGAGGCTGACAAGCCAAGCAGAGACGAAAGTCGGTCATAGTGATCCGGTGATTCTGTATGGAAGGGTCATCGCTCAACGGATAA